>JAMJFV010000052.1:0-4797 GCA_023544495.1 ANME-2 cluster archaeon | reverse complement strand
GGTTGGGCCCGAAGCATTCAGCATCTGCTCAAGTTCCATGCTGGTGATGACGTTGCGGATCGTGCCATAGCCATATTCCGGTTTCCTTGATGCATCAAAGGGACGGTGTCCGGTAGCAACGATAATGGCACCAACATGGAACTCGATATCTTCTTCCTTCCGGTTAAAATCCACGGCCTCTGGTTCGCATGCTTTCTCGCACAATTTGCACCCAACGCAGTGTTCAGGGTCAACCACAGCGACAAGGGGCACAGCCTGGGCATGAGGCAGGTAGATGGCCTTGCGCAGGCTCAATCCGCCATCAATTTCCCCTGGCACTTCTATGGGGCATACCGTAGCACATAATTCGATGCACCCCTTGCACTTTGATTCATCAACGTACCTGGGTTTGCGGTTCACTTTGACATGGAAATTTCCGATATGCCCTGTGATCTCTTTAATCTCAGAATAGGTATGTACAGTTATATTGGGGTGGTCGATGACCTCGGTAAGCTTGGGAGCAAGCACGCACATGGAACAATCGTTGGTAGGGAACACCTCGTTGAGCCGTGCCATCCAGCCGCCCAGCATGGGCTCGCGCTCAACCAGATGTACCTTTATTCCGCTATCAGCCATATTGAGTGCTGCCTGGACACCTGTGACCCCGCCACCTATGACCAGCACGTCCCTGTTCGCAGGGACTGTCTCGACGCACAGGGGACTTAGCAGCTTTGCCCTTGCCACGCCCATAGCAACAAGGTCTTTGGCTTTCTGGGTGGCGTAATGATAAGAATCCTTGTGTACCCAGCTGCATTGTTCGCGAATGTTCACAATCTCTACCATATAGGGATTCAGTCCGGCAGATTCGGCTGCACGCCTGAAGGTCACCTCATGTAATCTGGGGGAGCAGGCTGCCACAACAATGCGGTCAAGATTGAGTTCCAGGATGTCCTTCTTGATCTCATCCTGGCCCTGGTCCCCGCATGCATAGGGAATATCCTTTGACACAACAACGTCGGACAGGGTGCCGACAAATTCACGCACAGACTCCACGTTCAGGTAGCCCGCAATATTGCTGCCGCAGTGGCAGGTATACACACCTATTCGCATCAGGATGCATCCTCGTTTATCAGGTTATTTTCCAGAATGATAGTATTAAGATATTCTCTATGTGAAATATTCTTCGATTACAGAGGGATTATTGGTATGCCACTCCACAGGCAACCAGCTACATATCCCAGTATAGCCCCTGTATTCAGGAAAGGTAGTCCTGCCTGTGGTTTTCCTTTTGCGACCAGAAACATCAGTGCTGCAAAACCCACAATAGTGCCCACAGCTGCACCAAGGGCTGGTGAATTTAGTATACCTATTCCGGGCAGCTCGAACATGAGCAGTGTTACATAATCTGCCTGGGTAATGAACACGTTCGCTGATACCACCAGTATTGTTGGCATGATCGCATCTCCCAGGCCCATAAAGAATGCTTCGCGTTCACCCTCTTTATCATATTTATACTGGCGGAATGAAAAGTTCAGATGTCTGGGTATTACGAAAAGAATAGGCACTTTCATATCCATCACACCTTCGGCCAGCACGAGCATATGTTTGGTCTGGTATACAGAAATGGCATCATATACTGCAAGCAGTACCAGCAGTACTATTGTTGGTACCACGGCAAAAGATATTCCGAATATGGCTGTCACTCCCGCCCCTAACAGGATACCGGTCAGATCAATGACATACCATTCAGGAAAACGGTAGAGTAGCGCGGTGAGCGCGAGAGATAAAATCAGCGTGACTACTGGACTGGCAGGTTCATCCATGAATCCGGCAATTATTGCAAGGAATACATAATAGAGGGTTGAAGCTATTGCGAAAAGGATGAAACCATGGATCAACCACTTGATATTCTTCTTGATAGCGATAAGAATGACCAGGGTGAATGCCAGTATAAGCGCGATATAATAAACCGAATTCCATATATTGTCAGGATTTTCAGTAAATTGCATGCCCTCTGATATCATAGGCTGGGCAAGCTTGATAGAGATCAGCTGGACAAGGATCAGGAACACTCCCATAACAACGAATGGAAGCAGGTCTGCAAGTGTGGTTTCCTTTTTTTTTGTTTCTGTCAAAATAACAGCTCCTTCTGGTTGTAAAGAATAGACCAATAAATGTTATTAAAGGTAATATAATTATCAGGTAATCACGAAAAAAGACGAAAGGTAACCGGGGATTACTTTCGTTTCAACTAATATAGCTCTGCTCAAAAATCCTGTATATGTTATTATTTTTCCTCATTCTCCTTATTGAAATCATCACAAAAATCCAGTATCAATAGATTGTTTGTGATTATTATAAAAATCCCAATACAGAAATCCATAGTCAGAAGACGTCTTGTGATTATGTTATCGTGTGATGGTTGTTTTGTTGATATTCTAAACTCACGAAAGCCCGAGATGCTGGTGATCAGGTGACAGTGATGGGAAATAGAGCGCGAAGTGTATGGCTATAGCTGCTAAAAAATGTGAACTATATTTTGAGTTTAGTTATCTCTGTGATTGCCAATTCCGACAAGTAAAATAACAGCACAGAATATTTTTAATGAATACATTTTTTCACCTTTTAATATATTGGTAACAAATATAAAATTCTTTTGCTCATACATCCAGCTTTCTGAAGACCTCATACGTTCAGGGCAGTTTTACCCTTTCCAAAGTAATCCCTCACCAGATCCAACACAATCTTATTCAGGAAGATCAGCCCCACAAGGTTGGGTATTGCCATGAGCGCATTGGTAATATCAGAGAAGAGCCAGATCCTGTCAAGGTATTGTACCGCCTGCGGGAGGTCGACCACTCCCGCTCCCACCACAATACCCACCAGAAACACCGAATAATACAGCCTCAAAAAAGACCGGTACAATCCAATACCCTTCGACACCTTTTCCACGAAGTATGAAATACATTGCTTACCATAGAAAGACCAGGTCAAAATTGTAGTAAAGGCGAACATCACCATACCCAGCGTCACGATCACATCACCTGCGAATCCTATCTGCGAATTGAACGCATGGATGCTCAGCGAGGTACTGGTCTTACCCGTCTCCCATGCTCCGGTGGACACGATCACCAGACCGGTCATGGAACACATCACAATAGTGTCAATAAAAGGACCCAGCATTGCTACGAGTCCCTGGCGCACACTGTGAGACGTCCTGGCCGTTGCATGTGCCATGGGCGCACTGCCCAGTCCAGCCTCATTCGAGAATATCCCCCTGGCGATACCGAAACGCATAGCACTGGCCACAGCAGCTCCGGTAAATCCACCTGCTGCAGCGGTCCCGGTGAAGGCGCTCCTGATTATCAATAATAATGCATCAGGTAGTTCCCGGATATTCAATACCAATACGAGTAATGCAATCAGGATGTATATGATCGCCATGAAAGGCACCAGACTCCCTGCCACATCGCCCAGCCGTTTTATACCGCCAATGACAACCACACCCACCACAACAGCCAGCACCAGTCCTGTGACCACTCCGGGCACATTGAAAGTATCATTCAAAGCAATGGACATAGAATTGGCCTGGGTCATATTCCCTATCCCGAACGAGGACAGGACACCGAAAAAAGCAAAGAGCATACCCAGAAAAACGCCAATCTTTCGGCGGCGAAATCCCTTCTCAAGATAATAGAAAGGCCCGCCGATCATGGTACCGTCAGGCAGTTCATCCCTGAAATGAAGGGACAGTGTACATTCCACGAACTTAGTGGCCATGCCCACAAGGGCAGTTATCCACATCCAGAACAGTGCGCCGGGTCCGCCCAGTGATATGGCAGTTGCAACACCGGCGATATTCCCGGTACCTATCGTACCCGAAATTGTGGTCATCAGGGCCTTGAAGGGTGAGATGTCTCCTTTCCCCTCCGCTCCCGGCCCCTGGAAAAGCCGCAATGTGTACACAAGTTTGCGGACCTGGAGCCCCCTCAACCGTATGGTGAGATAGATACCGGTCCCGATGAGCAGGAACATCATGGCAGGGCCCCATACCACCTCATCGATTGTGACCAGGAGATTGTGCAGATCTGCCAAACGTATCAGCCTCAACAGGATAGATGCAATCCATTTCCCTTTTGATTTTTCCTGAAAAACGTGTTATTCTTCATATGATGATTTTTTGGCAAGTCTAATTGCATAATACAAATTTTCTAAAAAACCCAAACCCGGCGCGGCAAGCTCATCTTCACTGCCATGATTTTATTGAAAAACCTATGAATAAGGCGATGAATAATTGAATTACTAATAGAATAAATATATACCACCTTGTAGCCGGAATATGTGATGTGTTTATTATTGATATTCCTATGAAAAACCAAACAGTTATGAGAGTTATTATGCCCAACATTTGGGCAGTTGTGACTTTCTTTTTCATTGTCTTTATCTCCAAAAAAAAATGCCCTTCGGATTTCCCGACGGGCATTTATTTACTTCAGACCGGTCCGTATGGTATTGGAATATAATGATTTCTATTTAAACCTGCATAAGAATCCATTATTCCGTAGTCATATGGCCACCAATTAGTATATTTATCAACAAACTTACTAATATCACTTATTTCGACCCAGTAATCAAAATCCCCGTCTGGACCCGCATAGATCATATAAACAATTCCAATAACAATTCCAGCAATTATTGCAGCACCTGCCGTGGCTGCTACAGTAAGGGCGATACCAGCTGCAAATAATGCTACTAATATAGCTGCTGTTAAGGTTGGTATACCTATAAGTACACTTCCATTAACTACATTGGGTGAAA
>JAMJFV010000051.1:10535-13025 GCA_023544495.1 ANME-2 cluster archaeon | reverse complement strand
CGTTATTACCAAATGTCCATCCAAGTTCGAGGTCTGAACATGGTATATACGCTCCAGGCATTGCATGATATGAACACCGGCATCATACTTGCAACACTTACCATGGCGTATTTAAAGGGAAGAACTGCGACCCGTCCCGTTCTTGGTCTGGCTGCCCTTGTGTTGTTCATTATCAGCTTATTACCTACTCCCCTCCACGGTACCGGAATATTGGGTATCGCTGTTCTGCTGTGCACCTATACCTTTGTCTATTACAACTGGCAGCATCCGGAGATCCGGGGACTGGTACTGGTTGCCCTGATCATTATCATGGTAAATGTCGTGATAGGGTTCAGGTTGAGAGGTATCATATAGTTTTCAGCTTAAAGTAGCGAGAATATGAAACAAAAAAGTGAATCGAAAAAGGTGGATACAACATGAATATTGGAGATGTCTTTCTATACCTGTCATTTCTGTCCGGGCTGTTGACACTGCTGTTGTTGTGGGAATCGCCACGGCTTGAATACATAGATCGCCTGGTACCTTACCGCAATTGGTCCATGCGAATATCTGCCACTTTCCTGACACTGGCTGTTGTGCTTTTGGTCTATTATTTCATAGTATCTGATTTTTCCCTACATTACGTATATTCATTTAGCAGCCTGGACCTCCCCCCCATCTACAAACTTTCAGCACTCTGGACGGGTGAAGAAGGTTCCATGCTGTTCTTCACCCTGGGATTGATGCTTATCGCCACGTACATGCTTGAAAAGTACCAAAGCGGTGCAGAACGTCACATAATTCTATCCCTGGCACTGCTTTTCCTGCTACTTACCATACTGCTTGGTCCTTTCGCAGCCACGCTTGACGTACACCCGGATATGACCGGAGTGCCGCAGGATGGCCTGGGGCTCAATCCGCTCCTGGTCAATATATGGATGGTATTCCATCCTCCCGGTATCTTCATAGGGTATGCGTTGATGTCGGTGATATTCGCCTCGGCAGCTGTCCGGGCCACTGATTGGGAATCAAAGAGCAGGGGAGCTGCCCGCTGGGCATGGTTGATCCTGGGAGCCGGTATCGTATCGGGTTGTATATGGTCCTATGAGGTATGGGAGTCGTATTGGATATGGGACCCGGCATTTACCAGTTCATTGATGGTCTGGCTGATGCTCACAGCATACCTGCACACGGCTGCCAGGTTCAGGAAGTCATGGGACCTGAGCCTTCTATCCCCTGCCACGGGCATCATGAGTTTCGTCATAGCTCTGTATTCCATCTATATTATCAGGAGCGGTACCATTCAATCCGTGCACAGTTTTGGAGAGACTGGCGAGAACATGTTCTTGCTTTACATGGTCGTTGTGATATTCATCATTTCTGCCGGTATGATATTTACCTGGGCATTGAAGAATAAAGAAAAGCAAAGATCATCTGGTCCTGAAGGGCTGCTGTCAGATAGCAACCTTTTCCTGCTGACAACAGTGCTGTTCCTGATGTTGTCAGCCGTACTGTTCACGGGACTGTCATACTCCCTGATACTGGATATATTCGGAAGTGGTATGGCCATTTCAATAGAATTGTTCAATGACTGGTCATATCCGCTGACCATACTGTTACTGGTAACAATGGGACTGTGCATGTTCGGGGCCAGTTACCGCCGCCTGGCGATTGTGCTTGCAGCAATCCTCCTCCTGGTATTTACAGGATTGGATGTCACCCATGACATCTATGACAATATTTCGGTTGCAGTCATCATCTTTGCGACACTGGCAGGATTGTATCGTATTAGCAGGTCAGCTGTCGTTAAGGCACCTGCCGGGGCCCGACTGCGCAGTGCGTCTCCTCACCTGGTTCACCTGGGCATTGCCGTCATGCTAATAGGAGTGCTGATGAGCACTTATTATACAGGTGAGACTGTCTATTTCAGGTCATTTAATGAAAAGAAATCGGTTGGCGATTTTGAGATAGAACTGGTAAACCTTGCATTTCCGGTATCGCACGAACATTATGCTGCGACGTTGACTAAGATAGGTACCTATACTATTTACCGGAAAAATGGGTCGATAATTGCCACAGGGGACGCATCTTTCGCCGAAAAAGAAGGAGAGTACATCACGCAGCCTTTCATCTATAACGGACTGTTGTCAGATGTGCGGATAACGTACCAGGGGATAGGTACTACCACACCCATCTTCATATCCTTTGCAAACATAAAGGTCGTGCCCGGCATGACAGTAATATGGGGTGGATGTTTATTGATTTTGGCCGGAATGTTACCTGTATTATCTGGCCGGAACAAAAAAAAATAGAGAAGTCCGGATTTTTTGCCTCAACGGTAAAATTTATACCATATGAGCACATTGTGAAATTCGATGAGCGGGTTCATTTTTTACAATACACTCCCACCCCTACCCGTTCATCTTAATATTTTCAGGAAATAATATTGTTCAAATATAATATTGTTCAGATATAATATTGTTCAAATATAATATTGTTCAAATATAATAT
>JAMJFV010000051.1:5493-10435 GCA_023544495.1 ANME-2 cluster archaeon | reverse complement strand
TATTGTTCAAATATAATATTGTTCAAATATAATATTGTTCAAATATAATATTGTTAGAATGAGACTGTAGGAAAAGTCCATATTTAGAGGTATTTCGACTTGTTGAATAAGTATGGTACGACGCTGCATAGCATTTTACTTGCGAATTTTGGTTGGAATGTTTCGATTTTGCCACTTTTCCGACAATCTCAGAATATAATAATCGTCAAAATAGAATATTTTCAGGAACTAATGTTGTCCTAATATCATATTGTCCTAATATCATATTGTCCTAATATCATATTGTCCAAATATCATATTGGAATATTCAACTGAAACCATATTTTCCCAGCAGAGGTACAAATACCACTCCACCTTTTGGCTCCTTTTTAATGCCGTTGGTCCTGGTTATCAGATATAGTTCCTGCATGTACCTGCCAACAGGTATTATCATCATTCCACCCACATTCAACTGCCTCACCAGCACCTCAGGTATTTCAGGGGCAGCGCATGCCACCGATATCCTGTCAAATGGTGCTTCTCCTGGCAGTCCCATGCTACCGTCGTCGATGATGACAGTAACTTCGTCCTGGTACCCAGTGTTGCGCACGTTCTCGCGAGCCTTTTCAGCCAGTGCCGGGATACGCTCGATGGAATAGACATGTCCCCCAGGGCGCACCAGTTCAGCCATGACAGCAGCATGATACCCGCAGCCACCACCTACCTCAAGCACCCTGTGCCCTGGTCTCAGGTCAAGCAGGTGGCACATTATGGCAACCATATGTGGGGCCGAAATAGTCTGGTCACTACCGATACCCAGAGGATAGTCCGCGTATGCAGCCGGCCGTTCGTTATCCTTCACGAACAGATGCCTGGGCACATGCTCCATTGCGGCAAATACCCGCTCTGATATTTCTCCATGACGGATTCGCAGTCTATCTATCAGTCTTTTCCTTTCCGCTTCAAAGTCCATTGTGCAGACCCTCGTGGCTGGATTGATGTACCACTGCTACGTGGACGGGAAATACGTTTTGTTCCATTCTTCTTACGGTCCAGCCATTCTATACGTTCCATCGAATCAGAAAAAATACGTACGATATGTTTAGCTGGCACCTTTTCCCCCTTTCTATCAACAGAACCGCCATCTCGTAATTTTATCTTCTTTATCTGGAATGTTTCATTACTATAAGATAATGTGTCACCTATCATAAACTCTTTCTCACCATCAACTTTCATTTCCAGTGATTTAGTCTCCCAACCCTTGTTTACTGATATTTTGGCGTTTACCTTATCGGTTGCCCTGGCCCAGATTGTCAGTATGCTGTCAGCACGGGCCATGTTCACTCGTTTGCCACCTGATTCTATGGATGTGACCTGCACAAAATTTACCATCTCCCCGCTATCATCCTCAACAATGAATTCATCATCTACTGAAATGACTTCTTCCGAATCAAGGGTAATTCTGCGACTTGCTGATCTGTCTTGTGAGCTCACCACCACTCTGAGGTTCACGGGCCTGGTCTTTTCTTTCTGGTGAGGGTGAATTGAATCGCATTGTGTGCACTTGACAAGCAGGCCAGGTCTTTCTTTCAATATGGTATGGGGTACCGGCTCATCAGGCGAGCATTCCGGGCACTCCATCTGTATAATCTCATGTTCCATTGTACTTTAAACCTCATATTATGATTAGACTATAAGATAGTAAATACTTCGATACCCACGGGACTGCCCTCGTATGAATGAAAGATGTCCCGGATAGTATCCAATAATCGGTATAAAAATGTTATTCGCGAAAAACAATAAAAACTAAAAAACAATTGTACAGGTCAGATGTTACATCCAATATACCTGTACATGTTCAAACGTACTTATATTATATATTGTTCTTTACACTCCTGGAAAAAGTGTAAAACCATAAACCTCTGGATTAGAATCTCTTTGGTCTGTGATTTTGGTAGCAGTCTCTGCAATAGACCGGCCTGTCAGGATCAGGTACGAATGGCACTTCTGTTTCCTGCCCACAGTCTGCACACGTTGCTTTGTGCATCTCTCGTGGACCAAAACCGCCACTACCGCCTCTACTTCCTCCACTGCCGCCTCTACTGCCGCCTCTACTGCCGCCTCTGTTACTGAAACCTCTATCGTTCATATATTATTTACTTCCATTATTATTCTAATCAACTAATTCGAAAAGAGCCGCACTTGAGAAATTGAGATTCCTAATGAGGTCAATAAAATTAATCGACATATCTCTTTACAACGTACTGGTTTATAGATGTTTTGTCTGATTCCATAACTTACCGGCCTATAGTCAACGTCAGTTCCTTCCAGTTCTTATCGACACCATCCAGCGACTGCACAGTTCCAGCAACAACCCCTTCAACCATCTTTTCCACAAAACGGTTCATCGGAATATCTTTCCCGTCTACTATCAATTTAAGTTCCATCTCGTTACCTCCATTCATCATGCATATCAATATTATTCATTATAACGTTAATAGCGCTCTGTTTTCATTTCACCATCAAGCATATCCTGGATATCCCATCCCAGGATATCTCGAATAATGATATAGCTCATCTCAGGTGAGATGGCACCCACCTCAGTGCATATTACATCGATATAATCTGAAGGAGTGACATCAAAAGCCGGATTCCTTACATTGACATGCGACATAGCTGACAATTTCTCGCTGCCAATAACCTCTGATACTTCCCGTTCCTCTATTTCCACCATCTCACCCATAAGGGTGCGCGGGCTGAACTTGTACGTCTCAGCTGCCACTATCACGTTAGTTCTGCTCTCGTTGGCAGCCATTGCCAGCTGGGAAGTACCTATTTTATTGATCACACTGCCGTTCGCAGTGACCGCATCCGCACCTACCACCACAATATCCACATCCTTCATGAAATACCGTACAGCCGAATCCACGATCAATGAAGTCCTGATACCCAGTTCGTTAAGCTGGGCGATAGTTAAAAGACCCTGTCGTCGCGGTCTGCTTTCGGTAGCTATCACATGTATGTTCTTACCAGCCTTGTATGCATGTGCTATCACCGATATGGCAGCCTGGCTGTTGCAATGGGTCATTATGGTATCACCATCGCGAATACGCCTGCCCCCAATTGCCCCTATTCGCTCAGTTGCCTCTTTTGATGATTCGATAAACAGGTCCGCACGCCTGATGAGGTCGTTCCTTGCCTCATCCACAGTATTACCGGTATATCCCATTATCATCCTGACAGCATTAGGTAGCGAGACCGCAGTGGGGCGTGTGGCTACCAGTATTTTGGCTGCATTTGACAGTCTGGTATTGAACTTCTCAACCGACGTATCCTCAAGCTGCTCTGCATAATCTTTGAGCGCCCCTGCCGCAACCCTGGCTATAGTACCCGCACCCCTTATTTCCATTGTCTGTATCTTCTTTGCGATATCATGTACGTTATCCATTAGTTCACCATGTTCATTGTAGGTAACCCACAGGGCAAAAGACTTACTAATCTGCCAGATAATATGACCTCTCATGAGTTCCAGGTCCTCTCCGGTGCCCGATGAACCTGCCGGTTCCAGTATCCGTGAGAGGTTAGAAAAGGTCACGGATCACCTCAGGAAATTCGACGGTGTACTTGTAGCGTTCAGCGGTGGCGTGGACAGCAGTGTCCTGGCAGCACTGGCATACCAGGCACTGGGCAGCAGGTCAATTGCCGTTACCGCCCAAAGCCAGACCCTGCCCGGGCGTGAACTTGAAAGTGCAAAGAGAACGGCAGAGGATATCGGGATCAGGCACATGGTAATTCATTATAACGAACTTGACGAGCCTGGATTTGCACAAAACCCTGTTGACAGGTGTTATCATTGCAAGACCGGCCTGTTCAGGGCACTGAGGGCACTGGCTAATGAATTAGGATTTGATGCTGTTGCAGACGGTACCAACGCCTCCGAACTTGCCGGATACAGGCCCGGCCACATGGCATCCCTGGAACAGCATGTACTGACCCCATTTGCCGATATGGGCATAACCAAAGATGAGATACGTCAGATGGGGCGCTCGCTGGGACTGGATACCTGGGATAAACCCTCACAAGCATGCCTGTCCAGCCGGTTCCCTTATGGCAATACCATCACTGAGGAAGCGTTGAAACAGGTTGAACAGGCTGAAGAATTCCTCTTTGACCTGGGGATTGGACAGTACAGGGTACGTCATCATGGCGATACGGCCCGCATTGAAGTACCTGAAGAGTATTTTAGCTTGATACTAAGAAATAAACAAAACATTATTACTCGTTTTAAAGCACTGGGGTATACCTTTATTGCTCTTGACCTCGAGGGATTCAGGAGCGGGAGTTTTGATATTAAATGACCATGATTGAAAAACTACACGACTTCAAGTATATTGTGGTCATTGTAATGATTGCCATAGTAATCTTAATATCGTTTTTTGTGCTCTTTCCAAATGAAAAACCAGATACAAAAGAATCCAGCGCACCAGTACTTGACATTGGGTGCAGCCACGTGGTATGGGCAGGTGAATCTATCAATTTACGTGCTATTATGACCAACATAGCAGGAAACATTACCTACCAGTGGTGGATCGACGGTATATTTCAGGGTGATCGTAGGCAGATGACCACCACATTTCCAGAAGGACCACACAATATCCATGTGGAGGCAACGTATGAAACACTGACACTGAAAAACGATATCAACATAACAGCTGTATCATCCGCTACTGGCATCTCGGTCAGACCTGTACCATCTAAAAGCTACGGCACGTGGCGTTTCCAGTCATATTTGAATAATGAACCGGCAAACATAGCGGGTATTCAGGTTAGCCTGAACGGCCAGTTGACCGAAACATCAAAATCATGCTCACCAGTAAGCATTATTGGTTTCAAAGCAGGCAACTACACCTGGTCGGCACAGTACCACGGTAAGATTGTGGGCAATGGGACTATCAATGTCCCC
>JAMJFV010000051.1:0-5393 GCA_023544495.1 ANME-2 cluster archaeon | reverse complement strand
CTGGTCGGCACAGTACCACGGTAAGATTGTGGGCAATGGGACTATCAATGTCCCCGCCACCAGTGAACTTATTATATCCAGAATCGATATAAAACCTTCATACCGTACAGGTGATACCATCTCTTCAATGGTCAGAGTCACCAATGTTGGTACGTTGGACGTGGATGGTTTCCTGATACATACTATGGTAATCAACAACAAATATGCTTACATGGGCGATGTTGCCACAAGGGAATATAACACTGAGTATACTGAAATTATCGTGCCCGGAGAGTCAGTCCATATTCCCATCAATACCCGGATACCTGAAAAAATAAAAGGCATAAGACCTACCGGCCAATACACCATCGATCTTGAAATGACTTATGCCGGTGGTAAGACCCAAACGACTACTCTGAACACAAAGGTCGTCTAGCAGGTATAAGGAATCGGGGATTCAGGTTTTAGGATCGATAGAGTACAAATTTCATTTCACTCAAATAACCTGTCTACAAACCATTGCGGTTCAAACTTCACCATATCATCGTATTCCTGCCCTACACCCAAAAATAGTATGGGCTTACCCGTGGCATGGGCCACTGAAATGGCTGCACCCCCTTTTGAATCGGCATCTGCCTTGGTGAGTATGTTCCCGTTAACCGGCACAGCATTATTGAAAAGGGCAGCACGCTCAACAGCATCATTACCTGCGATTGCCTCGTCCACAAATATCACCAGGTCGGGAGGGGCGACCCTGCATATTTTCTTCAACTGGTCCATAAGATTAATATTGGTATGCATCCGTCCTGCAGTGTCCGCCAGCACTACATCTATGTGCCGGGCTTTTGCATACTCCACAGCATCATAGACAACTGCAGCCGGGTCGCTACCTTCCTGATGTTTGATGAGCTTGACACCAAGTTTGTCTGCATGATGCTGTATCTGGTCAATAGCACCTGCCCTGAATGTATCTGCTGCTGCGATCACAACAGAATGCCCATTCTTCAATAACCGCCTGGTAACCTTGGCAATCGAAGTGGTCTTTCCGGTACCGTTCACGCCTACAAAAGCCACAGTAACGGGTTTATCAGCAGATTTGACAAAATCATCAAAATCCAGTTCTTCCACGCTTAATACCCTGATAAGTGCATTTTTCAGCGCCTGTTCAATGATCTTACCTTTATTCTCCCCGATCTTGAAACTGGTGCCTGTAAGTTCCTCTTTGACAAAATCAACTACCTCTTCTGCCACCGGCATGGCAACATCGCTCTCAAGCAGTGCCACCTCAAGGTCCCAGAGTGGTTCCTCCAGTGACTTTTCATCAATGATGAATTCACGCCGCATCAACAGGGCTTTGGCTTTATTTCCTATACTGGTGGATCTGACTTTTTCTTCCTCTACAATATCGGGTAAGATGTCAGGTTCCTCAACAGTCCCGACTTTCGAAGCTTCATCTGCTTTTTTGTCCAGTACGGTGCCAAATGTATCCTTAAGTCCGCTCAGTTTTTGTTTAAGATTATTGAACATGTGAATTGTCGAAATCTTTAGATTATTGAATCTATGAACCCTGCATACTCGAAGTGGTTTCTGCTTTTTGCTGACGAGCAACAGAATTCAGGACCGTTTCAATCTCTTTCATGCGGTTTGTAAGTTCATTGAGACTGTTTTGAATACTCCCCTGGTATTTGGTGAGTTCTTCCCTGCGATCATCCAGCATGGTTTTGGCCTGTGCAATGTTTTTTTCCACACTTATCCCCGCTCCGACCTGTATGACCACGTTCTCGGGCGTAACCAGATTAGCTTTTACATTTACACCGGCACCGATGGGTAAAAAGACCTCATGTCCGTCATTCACACCTTCAAATTCGGTCAGGGTGTTAATAGCTTTTGTGACATCGTTGATACTATCACCAACAAAGTTCAATTGCTGGACAGCAGATTCTGCCTGATACTGCATCTGTTGATGCTGGACCGCCATATTCTGAATATCCTGTTCAGATAACGGTTTATGTGATGCCAAGATGTTCACTCCCTGGTAATTGAATCAAGGTGTATAAGGTTGCGTTTCAGGCCATGTTCACTGCCTATGAGCGAATACACTTTTTCACGTGCGTTTTTTTCATTCAGAACTGACACATTTTTTGTGAAATGTTCCCACACATCGCCTGCCTTGAACGTACCGGATATAGTATAATTTTCCATCTTAATTTTCTCCTCGATCGAATTGATAAATGTTAATGCATAGATGTTGTAACCTAATACATTTGCAGGATAAATACTTTATTCAAGCATATCAAATAACATTTTATAGCACTCCGCACAATAAACAGCAAGAAATGTTTAAAGGACGATATCCATGGAACGAAAAACAACAATCTCCATCGTTATCCTGATAATACTTGCCCTTTTACTGGGCTCTCAGTTCATACGCTTCAACGATATATATTCCAATTCTCGTGGTGGCTGGTCAACGGCAGAAGTGTCATCGGCGGTTATTGTGGTGAATGGAGGCAATATATTGCAGGTCGAATTCGGTGACCTGGTGGTATGGGCAAATGAACCGGATGTACATATAAGCATCCTGGGAAGCGGAACTGAACGCAGATTCAATGTTACCGTTGAAAACATAAAACCAAATAACATCCACGTTAATGGTTCATTGGCAGGTTCAATGGAATATGGAATTGACTCAATCTCATTCACTACTGTTGTTGAACCCAGGCTTGTTAAAGATATCAGACTTACCCAAACAGGGAATCTGGAACATTTTTCGTTCATATTGCTGGGTGATAACAGGGATAATCCGGAAATGTTCAGGAAGATTCTCAATGAATCAGGGAATTGGGACCCGTTATTCATACTAATTCTTGGTGACATGGTCAATGATGGAACCAGGGAAGAATATGATGAACTTGCAGGATTGATCGAAGGGGCTCCAGCACCCATTCTCACTGTTCCCGGCAATCATGATGTACAAGGTAACGGAGCAGGATACTACAGCCGGATGTTTGGTATGTATTACTATTCTTTTAATGTGGGTAACACCCATTTTATCATGCTGGATAATGCCAGAGGGTATGTGGATAAGGAACAGATGGAATGGCTCAGGCAGGACCTCGAGCAGAGTAATTCCCCATCAAACCTGGTTTTCATGCACATGCCACCTTTTGATCCCAGACCGGGTAGAGAACATTCAATGACAGATGGCAAGAATGCACAGGACCTTATATCCATTTTTGAGCAATTCCATGTCGATACGGTATTCTCTGCCCATATACATTCATATAATGATGTTACACGAAATGGTGTACGATATATGATGACAGGTGGCGGAGGGGCTCCACTGGAAAAAGATGCCCCTGGTTACCATTATGTCCTGGTAAACATATCGGACGGAAATGTTACAACAGAAATGTTTGTGATGTAGATGAGAGCATTTCATTCCAGATATATTTTTATTGATATGATCATGTTATTTTTGAAAATAAATGATATATCTCTAAATATATCCCCGGAATCAAATCTGTCATGCAATTACAGGTTGAGTTGCGGTGCCCATGTATGTCCTGAAAAGATTTACCTGACTAAAAAACCAGATTGCCGGATTGAAAAGTATGAACGTTATCAACCTGTATGGTATGACAAGAACTGGCATGAATTGAATTCCATTACCTGGTATGATGTTTTCAGTTTGAAGGAAAGCTGGATGTATCTCCTGATAATAATTGTTATTGCTCTATTCCTGTTCTTCAGTGCAATACTTATCAGTGTATATGCAGGAATTAGTCTACACCCAGTTCCTGTTTAAGTTCTCCAAGTGTTGCGATACGTTCTGCAAAAGCGTTATGGCTATGAATGCTTTCTTCATTGATCTGCTTAATGGTTATAATAGATTCATCAGGTATGTTTTTGAAATCATGTACAATCTTCTTGGCCATTGTGCGTACACAATCTTCAACAAACTTTGGGTTCTTATGAGCGGTCTCAACCAGCATTGCCTCATCATTGCGCTTGAGTAATTCATAAATGCTGGAACTCATAGATGTTTCAATAATGTTGATTATCTTATCAATGGAAACTTTGTGATTATGGGAAACCTGGATCGTGACAATACCTCTTCCTCGCTGGTTATGGGTTGCCATAGGTACAGTGTCAAGAAATTGATAGATTGTCTTGCTGTCAACGTTCAATCGTTTCAGTTCTGCTATGGCCTTATCCCGTATTATTTCCTGAGCGCATGGACAGGCAGTAAGGCCTAAAACCTCGGCACCTACCATTTTTTTTACAGATACCTGGTTATTCTCCTGCCGGTCTGCGATTGCTTCTGCAAATATGTCAACTACCTGTTGACATTTCACCTTATTAACCGGTGTTATCCGCTTGACTATGTATTCACTCTTCATGATAACTTCGGCCCTGGTGGCATATTCATGCCGGTCAAGCAGTCGTTTAGCAATTTCTCCACAAAGTTCCTCAATCTCACATACCGGTAAATTGATGGACTCTTCCAACACTTCATCTATAGCTTCAAAATTCCGTGAGAGATTTGCACCTTTACGGTCTGATGGCAGATCAACGAAGATATCGAACTTTGATATCAGGATAATGGGGCGCTTATCTGTCCTTGATACTTCCACCAATTTTTTTACATTGGTGACACCAACACGCGAAAGTGTTATCGGTATATCTGGTTTGTTTGCCTGAACATCAGCTAATTTTACTACTGGTATATCCATTTAGTAATCTCCATATTCAAGATATTTGCGTTTATTTCTGGCACATGACTATACTTCTCTAACAATAATATTAACGTATTGAACCTGAGGTTAAATGTCTTTTGTTTATATACCATGGAAAAATTCATACAACATTTTACATTAATATAGCCCTAAGAATGTATATATATGGGTACAATCTAAATATCTATGTTGAGTATTCATTGTGGCGGTGAAAAAATGGCACTTTTTAAAAAAACAAAAACAGATGCTAAAACAGAAAACCAGGATATTGATTTCCTGAAGCAGAGTATTAATTCTGTTGTTGAAGATAAATCTTCAACAACAGGTGATAAACTGCCCAAATTGTCAAATATTCTTGGAAACAAGCCTGATGCAAAATCAAAACTGAGTGATATTAATTTTGAGGCTATGTCTATAGAAGAGCGCAATAAAGGAAATGCTCCCGGAGATAAAAGATCAGAACAGACCGACCAAAAACCTGATATAGGGGCAGTAAGGGCAGCTCTTGAATCTTCAATAAAAGAAAAGAATGCTGCAACAGCAACAGCAACAACAGCTGTAAAACCGGTAGCACAGGCAACACAGGTTAATCCATCAGCTGCAACAGCAACAACAGCTGCAAAACCGGTAGCACAGGCAACACAGGTTAATCCATCAGCTGCAACAGCAACAACA
>JAMJFV010000050.1 GCA_023544495.1 ANME-2 cluster archaeon | reverse complement strand
TCCAGTTCAATTGACCTTGAGATATCTGACATGTCCTTTTCACCTCCGTGTATGGCGAAAAGCTTCCCTGCCCTGTGGGCAACATTGGATGCAACCTGTAACACTTCGAAAGGAACATCATTGACTCCGCTCATACCGATTCCGTTGCAGACCTCCACCAGGTCATCCAGTTCATCCTTGCCCGGTCTATCTGGTTGATGAGGCCGGCCCATTATCACCCCTTCAAGCCCTGCGGATGAGTATGGTGGTGTGGCAAGGATATCTGCCAGCATGGACGCACCTGCTATGCCTCCTTCCCTGAAATCGCAAAATGCACGTGTGCCTGTCCGTATCATATCATTTAATGTCCGGTTCATGGCATCCGTCAGGTCGATAGCCAGCGATTCACCAAGCACACGGTGTTTCAGGCCATCTGGAGGTCGCACCAGACTATCCAGGTCAGACAGTGGTGGGTCCTTGATGATCGAATCACCCGCGTGCGTGTGCGCATTGACAAAACACGGGGTCACCAATCCATCCAGTGTGGCATCAACTGACGGATCGGTCCCCACTTCAGTGATCATGCCATCTTTCACGCACAGGTATCCTTCAATAAGCATGGGCTCATCGCCATAAAGAATAGTCCCTGAAATAACATGCTCATCAGACATCTTCTTTACAATATTCCTTTTGATTGATATTGATTGTGCAACAGGCGGAGGTACATTATCACGCCCACATATTAACTGGTTTCACGGTAATTTGTACTGGTGTGAATAGAATATAACTGTGTTAAGCTCACTTTTATGATTTTAACGTGTGATTTGATGTATTCACCTGTAATAGGTCAACCCCCTTGTTTCCATTGGAAAAATGAATAAAATTAAAATAGTTATTATTTAGCGTGAATGTGTATTGTGATGGTGTGAATGTAAAAAATAACCTGAATTAGAGTACTTTTGATTTAAACATGTGTTAAATGGTTTTTTTGTTGTATAGACTGGTATTTACCCACATTTCCACTGTTTAGTTTATATATGAATAGTGATGTATATTACATGTTAACTACAACACTGCGTGTGAACCGCACATTCACAACGTAAAAGTGGACAATTATCGGAGGGGATGGAATACTTCCGAGCTGAGGGTGCCGGCCGCAATCTGAGGGGATTTGCGGCCTCCTTCCTTCGATACATATCACCACTATTGAGGACACTAAAAATGGAAATACGTGTTGAAATAAAAATGGACAACGGTTCTACTGACAGGACCGAGATAATCGGCAATGTTACTTCTGACACGTTATTGAATCTCATTAACAAGTTCACCAACCTGTACAAATCGTTACAGGCAACTTCACAACAGACGGCTATTGCTGCACCTCAGGTAATTCATAACACACCTGATGAGCAGCCCCAACCAGTAACACCATTCAATCAACCTGCCATTCAAACATCTCAAACCACTCCACACAAAACCCCAGGGACTCGTAACTACATAGCTGCAGAAGAATATAACCAGCTAAAGAACGAGTCCCTCACAATTAAAGAACGATTGGAACTTTTCCTCAATTTTGAATACAAAGGCCACTGGTTTACGTCTCTTGAAGTAAAAAGTGACTATGACCGGATATACGGTCCCATCAACCTGAGCACTGTGTCTACATACCTTTCCAGATTATACAGGGAAGATAAACTTGAACGTACCGGTAACCGCAACCAGCGGAGATATTGTGTAAAGGAACTATCAGAAATGCCTGAATATCCCTATGAGGCAGTCCAGTTCAAGGCGATCAGGCAAAAGTAGATAGGCAACGGCAGATCAGCTCCTGATACCCAAAAACGATATTTTCCAGGTTATTTAATCCAGCTCACAACGATCCATATCCGCTGACATCATATACTGGTATTGGTCCAGCATAGAACTATGGATACGTCTTGTGAACCTGGCCTGTATTATAGAAACGAACAGTGAATTTTCACCCACCTTTACCTCTACGTCAGTAGGTTTGGCAGGAACAAGGTCCGTTGGAACCAGCACGGGACCGCTGCAGGTTGTGCAGATACGAAAGTCGCGGTCCTCCTGGATTATGAACTCCCTGACCTCATCATCCACGATAAAACTCTTGGCCACAGCTTCACGGTACGACATGGTGTTCACCGAGTTTTAGAGTAATGACATGCTCTCGAGTTGTTCCCTCACGATCTCAACTCCACGCTGACAATCTGCGGGAGATTTTCCACCGGTTACTACCAGTTTACCAGAACTGAATATGAGAACTACTATCTTGGGTGATTTAATACGGTACACCAGTCCGGGGAATTGCTCGGGCTCATATTCAATGTTCTCGAAACCCAGGCCTACTGCAATTGCATTGAGATTCAGGTTCGTACCAAGGTCAGCTGATGCAACAATGTTTTGTATGGTTATCTCAGGATCTTTTAACACTTCCATGCCAAGAGATTCAATCTTCCTGGCAACATTGTTAATGACAACTAGTACATCGTCCACATTCTTCGCCCCGGTACAGACGACCTTACCTGACGTGAAGATCAGAAAGGCTGCTTTGGGATTGGTTACCCGATATACCATGCCGGGAAATTTTGCTTTGTTATATTCTGCACCTTCAAGGACTGATTCAATGCTCACTAAATCAAAACTATCAGCTAATTTAGTTGAAGCAACCACGTTCTGTATCTTTATTTCCGATCCTGGCATTTTTTCACCGATATTATCTCAATGTATTCGATCATTGATTAGAATATTATATATAAACCGTGGCATGCACGATAAAACCTACGGAACGTAAATCCAGCTATTCTTTGTATCTACATTTCCCCCGGGGAAATGATCAGCTACTATTTTATACCTCCATCAACAACGTATTGAACATGACAGAATGCCTGAATGCCATATACCAACGTCGCAGCGTACGTAAATTTACACCCGACCCGGTTGACCGCCAGATCGTTGAAAAACTCATCCGGGATGCCCAGATGGCACCATCTGCCGGTAATCTCCAGGCGAGAGACTTTATTGTGGTAACGAACACAGCAGCAAAGAAAAAGCTAAAAGAAGCTGCATTTGACCAGAAATTCCTGGTGCAGGCGCCGGTTATAATAGTGTTCTGTGCCAACACACCCCGTTCAAGCCGCATATACAGCGGCCGGGGAGAACTCTATTCCATCCAGGATGCCAGCATAAGTGCAATGGTAATGACGCTCGCAGCCCATGATATGGGCCTTGCCACCTGCTGGGTGGGGGCATTCAATGATGCTGATGTAGCAGAGATACTTATGATCCCCACCAGCATCAGACCGGTATGTATGCTGGCCCTGGGCTATCCGGCAGAAATTCCCTTTAGGACCGACCGTATAGATGCATCAAAACTGATACACTGGGAATCCTGGTAAATCGGCTACTTATCACTCTCACTTTCACGATTACCCTTAATGGTCTTTTTTCCTTCTATTTCACCCCAGGTATGTAAGAATCGCTGTAACGCTGTAAAGTGTGACGTCAAAGCAATCACCACGATGATCCAGCCCAGCAGTTGCATGGAATAAATTTGTCCTGTGTAGATGATATTGGCAGCACTCACCATGATTATCAGGGCTAACCGGTCTGCCCGGCCCATAATGCCACCGTAATGCCTGGTACCTCCAACCGCCTGGGCCTGGGTGCCCATATAACTGGTTATCAGCACACCGGTAATGGCAGCAACCCCTACCATCCAGTGGACGTAGCCTGCAAAGAATATGCCGCAAATGATGAAAGTATCTGCATACCGGTCGATAACATGGTCAAGGAAATCACCCCTGTCAGATTGCATATTGAACAGCCGTGCCATGATCCCGTCAACAGCATCCGTGAACGAGTTCAATACCACAAACACCAGTGCTGCAACCAGGTACACCCTGTTGTCATATGAATAATAATACGACACCCCGGCCAATATTGCAAAGACAAGAGATAATACTGATACTCTGTTGGGAGTAAGACCCGTGCGGACAAGGGCAGAAGCACAGGGCTCCAAAATAAAACTTACATAAGGCCTGTAATTATTCAGTGTCATCCGAACACCTCCTCGCTCCAGTCAAAATGCCCTGGCAGATATCCACTTAATTGTTCATGGTCACCGGACTCAAGCCACTGTATCATTGAGTATACCTCCATGGCAGCATCTTCAGGCATGGTCATGGTAGTCTCCAGTTCATAAACCCTTTCATGCCGTTCCACTGCTTCCACCAGTATCACATCCAAAGCTTCTGCTTCCATATTCTCCTGCACTTTTTGGGACGGGTATCCCCTGTTCTCAAGTCTCTGTGCCAGCACACCCGGCCGGGTACGGAGCACAATGACCCCATCAATGCCCGTTAACAGGTGGGATAGGTGCCCTTCGATAATCACTGTTGCGGTCTTATCCGCTACCAGTTCATCCACCCGGGCCTGAAGAGCATCCAGGTCCGCCTCAAGTGAACCGCGCTGTTCATCTTTACCAGTATGCAGACCTTCGTCAACTATCAAAGCATTGAGATCAATGATTTCGTAATGCTGCTCCAGCAAAGCACAAATTGAAGTCTTCCCTGTGCCCGGTGTACCGGTCAGTGCAATTATCATGAACGTAATGCATCCTGCAGTGCATCTGCTACCCGTTCGTTCTGGTCAGGGGTGCCTACGGTTATTCTTATCAGCCCATCGCCTGCATCCCGAAACGAAGTGCAGTCGCGTACAATGATGCCTTTTTTCAGCAGCACTTCCACGACATCCTTGCTTTTCTTTGGCGATACATCTACGAGAATAAAGTTCGCCTGGGATGGATACACCCTGCAGTAATCTGACAGGTGCTCGGTAAGGAATTTCCTGCCCACGACTACGTTATCAATGGTCTTTGCACGGTATTCGACATCATCAAGTGCAGCCAGGCCGGCTGCCACGGCAATTCTACTGATCGCGAATGGAGTGGTGGCTTTCATGTATTCCCTGAATATCCAGTCAGGTACAACTGCATACCCTATCCTCAGTCCTGCCAGTCCCATGGCCTTGGACATGGTCCGGCCTACAACAAGATTGTTGTACTCTTGTACCAGACCGACCAGGCTTTTTGGGGCGAATTCGACATAAGCCTCGTCCAGGAATACAATGGCGTTCGTGGACTCCACTATGGCCCTTACGCCGTCTTCAGGAATGGTATTGCCTGACGGGTTGTTCGGTGAGCACAAATATAACATACGGGTGGAATCCTCGATAGAGGAGATTATTGTCTCGACCGGTACACGGTAATCATCCTGCCGTTTAACAAAAACGGGAGTACCTCCCGCTGCCCTCAATGCAATTTCAAAATAGGAAAAGGTAGGAGTGGGTATAATGGCACTATTACCGGGTTGGACGAACAACCTCATAAGAGTGTCGACCACACCATCCATACCGGCTCCCATGACCACCATGTCATTCGGGTAACCTATGTATGATGCAAGTGCTCTGCGCAGTTCTCCTGCATCAACTGAAGGGTACACGCTGATGCTGTCTGCCATTGTGTGAACGGCTTCTACTGCTCTGGTGGACGGGCCGAGTGGATTCTCATTTGAACCAAGCTTGATTATATCCCCGGGTCTTAAGCCATAATCTGCGACAATATCTTCAGTAGACTTACCAGGTACATACTCGGCTATGTCTTTAATGGATTCCTTTAGCAGGTCTTTTGAATCGGTCATTCTGCTTCCTTTATGCCCCGGGCAACCACTGCTATCACGCGGTCTACCTGCTCTTTAGTAATAGTAAGAGGTGGTACGAACCTGAGCACGGATTCTGAAGTGCAGTTCAGCAGCACTCCGTTATTCCTTGCATGATCAACTATGGAGTTGCATTTCATATTAAGTTCAACGCCCACCATTAACCCTTTTCCGCGGATTTCAGTGATCCTGTCAAGTTCAAGGGCTTTCAATCCCTGTATAAGGTAATCACCCATCAAGGCCGAGCGTTCCACGAGTTTCTCATCTTCCATCACCTTCAAGGATGCCAGTGCCGCAGCACATACCAGCGGACTGCCGCCAAAAGTGGCAGCATGGTCGCCTTTCTGCATCCTGGTGGCTGTGTCTTCCTTTGCTAGCATGGCTCCCATGGGAAGACCGCCAGCCATTGCTTTGGCCAGTGTCATGATGTCGGGTTCCACCCCTGAATGCTCCTTTGCAAACCACTTTCCTGTCCTGCAAAATCCAGTCTGGACTTCATCAAATATCAACAGAGCACCGGTATCATCACACAGGTCCCGGGCCGAGTGCAGATATTCATCAGAAGGTACCCGAATCCCGCCCTCTCCCTGGATGGGCTCGATTATGACTGCTGCAGTATCCTGGTTCACACTATCCTTCAACGATTCTACATCCGAATAAACAACAAAATCAACCTTTTGTACGAGCGGCTGGAATGGCTCACGGTACTGTAACTTGTGGGTCACGCTGAGCGCACCCATGGTACGTCCATGGAAACTGTGCTCGGCAGCCACAAAATCGGTTCGTCCTGTGGCCCGGCGCGCCAGTTTCAATGCGCCCTCCACAGCTTCTGTCCCGGAATTGCAGAAGAATATCCGGTCCATACCTGTCCTGGGCACCAGTTGTTCTGCCAGTTCAGCTTGCTGGTGGGTATAATACAGGTTGGAGACATGTATGAGTTCAGCTGCCTGGCGGCTTACAGCCTCAACCACTGCAGGATGGCAGTGTCCCAGATTATTGACTGCTATACCTGCCACGCAATCTATGTATTCCTTTCCTCCTGTATCCCATACTACCGCCCCCGCGCCGCGGGAAATAGCAATTGGCTGGCGGGTATAATTCTGAAAAACGTACTTCCGGTCCCTGTCAACGATATTTTGATATATGTCTGTCATTTTACTTCCTTGATAGAAGTCCAAAGTGATAAAATCTTTGATACATCTGCCTATCTTCCATGGTACGCCTTCAGCCAGGTGTTTCCACAACGTGTGGGATGATTTTTAATGTGCCACAATCGAAGGATGATGATGGGTATTCAAACCAGAGAACAATAGCAGATGGAAAAACAACAGAGAAGTGGTGGTAGAGAGAGAATAAAAGATAAGCTACACCATGTTTTTAACTTTTTCAGCAGCCTTCTTCAATTCATTCAATATTAACCCAAGTCCGCTTTCGTTGCTGGCCATTACCACAATAAGTGCATTTGGACCCGCAGCATATGTTATAAGACTGTGCTTATCCGTTTCCACGATAATTGAATTCGGTACTTCTTTACTGAGCCTCTTGGTAGTGGATTCAGCAGACATGTGAAGTGTGGCGGTCAAAGCCGCGAAAGCTTCACTGTCTGAGTCCTGTGTGGTTTTTGAAACCATTAAAAGGCCGTGGCGTGATATAATAGCAGATAACTTGATATCCCCGATGGTCTCCAGAGTCAATAAAACTTCTTCAAGCATTTCTTTCAAGGTTGCGATATCACATTCCCTCCCTTCCGGCCGGGGTAATAGATTTGACTAAGGCTGCTATAAAATAAATAACCACCGCCTGAACAATAGTGATGGGTACTTTCATGGCCAAAAACAGTTTGTCTCTAATTGCAGGATGATACTCTATAACTGCTACAATGAGAAAAAATATGACACCGATGATTATGCAATCGTTAAAATCCACAGCACTGAACAAAAAATACACATCAATATCTGCCATTATTTTTCCTCTAAGCCAATGACTCTCGATTTCGACATTTTATTAATTATATTATACTATTTATTATTTACCTAAATAGCCATTAAAAAGTACATTTTTCAATCAAGAGTAATGAAATACTCATTATACGAACATGGTCTCAGATACATTAACAGATCTTTCTTTATGCGTCAATACTTTTGCCACGGCACTGTGCAGATGAGCATTTGTTACGCATTCTTCACTATTACGTATGGCGAACATACCGGCTTCAGTGGCTATTGCCTTCAATTCAGAGCCACTGGAACCTTCAGTGATCTTTGCTAATTTAACAAAATCAATATCTTGCGATAAAGCCATATTACGTGTATGTATCTTAAGAATGTTCATCCGGGCAGATTCATTGGGCATCGGGACTTCAATGAACCTGTCGAACCTCCCGGGACGCAGCATTGCTGCGTCAAGGATATCCAGTCTGTTCGTTGCGGCAAGTAACCTTACATCACCTCTGGGATTGAAACCATCCATCTCTGCCAGCAACTGCATCAGTGTACGCTGCACTTCCCTATCTCCGGCAGTAGCACCATCATAACGTTTCGCTGCAATGGAATCAAGCTCGTCAATGAAAATGATGCTTGGTGATTTATCCTTGGCCAGCTTGAATAGTTCACGTACCATCCTGGAACCCTCACCAATATATTTCTGGACCAATTCAGACCCAACCACCCTGAGGAAATTGGTACTTGTATGGTGGGCTACAGCTTTTGCAAGCATGGTCTTCCCGGTGCCCGGAGGGCCGTATAATAACACACCATTTGGGGGATCGATTCCAATCTTTTCAAACGCTTCAGGTTTGGTGAGTGGCAATTCCACTGCTTCCCTGAGTTCCCTTATCTGGTCGTCAAGACCGCCAATTTGGGAATATTCCACTTCAGGAGATTCAATTACTTCCACACCCCTTATGAGGTGACTTCTTGATGCAGGGAGCACACCTATCACAGCCAGTGTCTGCTGATTCATTGCTACCTGAATACCGGCCTCAAGTTCGGATTCCCTTATGAATTTAGAGAGCCCGACCACGAATTGTGGGCCTGTGCTACTCCGTACTATAAGTTTGCCATTTTCAAGCACGTCCATTACTGTTCCGACGATCAAAGGAGATGTCTTCAGTCGTTCAAGTTCACTTTTAAGCTGCCGTAATTCTCGCTCGAATTTCAACTTTTGAGATTCTGCATAACGTTTTTCTGCTTCGATCTTATGATTCTGCTCGCGTAACAGATGATTTCGTTCTTCAAGTTGACTCATCCTGTCAGCCATGTATCTGGAAAAATCATCATTTTCAAGTTCAGGTGGAACTTTTATCGATGATCCTTTTGCAGATTTGTCTTCTGAAATCTCTGTCATTTATTTAATCTCCGAATATTATTTAAGTCCAAAGGATATATATCCTTTTCGAAGGATTGGTTTTTAATGCAATGTGAAATCTGCGGTGTTGAAATAATTGGTAAACCCAGAAAAGTAGTTGTTGAAGGGACAGAAGTTGAAGTTTGTGGAAAATGTGCCCAATATGGAACAGCACCACAGTCGTGGTCACCTGTCTCAAAAAAAATGGCCCCTGTGAGCAAAGCACCATTAATCCGTACTAAAAAGCAAAAACCCAATCCGTTCAATACTATGGGTGAAGAAATTATTGCTAATTACAGTCAGGTTATCAGAGAGGCCAGAGATGAAAAAGGATGGAGCCAGGAAGAACTAGCTCATAAGACCAAAGTCAAAGTATCACTTATCCGTAAAGTAGAGAGGGAAGAGATAATGCCAGAAGACTCACTTCGTAAAATTCTGGAAAAAACCCTTGACATCAAACTTACCGAACGCGTAAGCCATGACTTGATGGAAGAGGGAGGGATGTTTAAAAGTACCACATTAGGTGATATTGTTAAAATTAAAAGAAAGTGATGGTAAAATTTATTTGAATTGAATCAAATAAATTACATCAATCAACTATATCTAATTAGATTGATGTGAATCAAAAGAAAAATAATAAAAGAAAAATAATAAAAGAAAAATAAGTGAAATAATCCACCTCTATCCACTTATTTCTTCATTATTCTACCTATGTTCGTATGTCAGTCAAAGTCTTCTTCGTCGTCTTCTTGGGAATGCAGGTCCATTTCTGGTAGTTTGTCTATATCTGAGGCAAGTTTCGAAAATATAGAATGCTGAGGGCTCACAATAATTACATGAGCCGGGGGGTGTATTTTCTTCAACCTGCCAATGGCTGAACTTGCATGATCTCCTAATGGGACAACTGCTGCACTTCCACAAGGACTCTTAAGATTAGTGTGCATGACATCTACAAGCACACTGTCAGCCTTTCGAGGGTCCATTTCCTTCGGACTGTCGTCGAAAGACATGTGCCCATACCTCACAAGATCCCTTAGTGCGATATTAACTTTTGAGCTGCTATCAGCCCTTATCACAGCAAATGATTTCATTTTATTCACCCACTTAATACTTTTTTTAAATTAAATTTTATGTTAGCTTATATGTTCGGATAAACATTAAAGCTAATGTATAATAATGTATATCTATAAGTACTTAAACTCTTTGTTATAATTTTTTTGACGGGTGGCACCAATCCTGCCATACAGGACAGTACCTTTTGATAAAGACGTCCCATGCTATCAATTCCCCAGCATTTCACTAAAATCCAGCTGCCTTGTATCCTTTCTTACCTGGAATAATTGCCTGGCAATGTCAGTCATGCGGTCCCTGTATTCAGGCAGTGTATATATACCCATCCTCCAGTTGTCCATGTGCGCCTGTTCAAGGTTGTTCACAATGGGGGAGACCAGTTCAAGACTTACCAGTTTATCGTTCACAACGATCATGGCTTTCATTTCAGCCATATCAGGCATTTCAGGAATATCCGCCAGGACATATCCTTCAGGTACACCTGCTTCCTCTGCCAGTTCTTTTTCCAGTCTTTGAGGATTGCTCCGATGACGGTTCACCACATCAACAGAGATCGATGACAAGCTGGCATACAGTGAACGTTTGAACAGTCTTCGGTTTCGTATCCGCTCTATCAATTTTCCAGCATACCCCCCTGCCTGCATCAATGTTGTTTCCAGCATAGCATCGTCCATAGACTGCAACCCTGCCGGGTCCAATATACCTTCGGATATCACATGCTCACATGCCCGCAGTAACATGGTCTCTGCTATCCTGCTCACATGATGGTAATATACTGTAGGGTGCATAAAGAACCTGGATACCAAAAGGCTCTCTGCAGCCTGTAATCCTCCTGAGCCTATCACAAAACGCCCATCATGGAAATTCAATGAATGTATCAATCGTTCCAGGTCGATAACGCCATATGCCACTCCGGTATAATGGGCATCGCGCACCAGATAATCCATTCGATCCATATCTATCTCACTGTTCAGTATGTTACCCAGGGTAGTTTCACCCTTCACGTGGGCCAGGATAGATGACGGTTTTATTGAAAAATTATCAAGTACGGTGGCAATTTCCGTCTGCTTCAGGATATGCAATATATCATCATGCCCATGCCTGGTATAACGGCGGATAAGTTCTTCTGTTACATGGGAAAAGGGACCGTGCCCTACGTCGTGGAGCAAAGCGGCTGCTTTAATATCATCTGGTTGAGGGACATCTATTTGTTCCAGCAATTCGCAGGTAAGATGGTATGTCCCCAGTGAATGTTCAAACCGGGTGTGGTTGGCCCCTGGATAGACCAGGTGGGATAAGCCTAACTGACGGATACGCCGCAAACGCTGCATCTGCGGAGTATCAAGCAATGCCTGTGCCAGTTCATCCAGTTCTATATAACCGTGAACCGGATCTCTTACCACTTTCATGGAACAGGGAATACATTTAAAGCTGATAAACATATGCAGTGTTCGAGGTGTTCTTTATATGTCCGTCATAAGAAGCAGCAACCCGGGGTTACGTGTTCATTACCGGGTCAAAGAGACTATTGTGACCATAGGTGCTGACTGTGATGAATATATCGAAGTCGCAAAAAAAGCTATCCAAAACGAGCGGAGATTGCTCGAGGGATTTATCATTAAAGACCCGTTCTTTAAGGTCACACTTGAACCCTATGAAGTCCCGGCGTCTGCTCCTGGTATTGTCCGCAGGATGGCAGAGGCCGCCAGGGTCATGGGTATCGGGCCTATGGGCGCAGTAGCGGGGACCATTGCAGCATACGCTGTGGAGGCTATGCTTGAAGAGGGGGCTTTGTACGCGTTCGTTGACAATGGCGGCGATATTGCACTGGTTACAGACCGTCCCCTTGTGCTGGGAATTTATGCAGGTGAGGCTTCTATCAAAGATCTGGCACTGGAAGTGCAGCCAACTGATGAGATGCTGGGCATTTGTACCTCATCAGGCACTGTGGGCCCGTCCATCAGTTTTGGGAGCGCTGATGCTGCACTGGTAGTATCCAGGAATGTATCTCTGGCAGATGCGGCGGCCACGGCACTGGGAAATGCTGTAGTGGATGAGGGGACCCTTGAGGACGCGTTTGTTGCAGTCAGGAATATTAATGGTATCCAGGGGGCCCTGGTTGTGAAAGCTGATAGATTTGCGGTATGGGGGGGGATGCCAAGAGTGGTGAGGGCGAAAATGAAACCTGATCATATTACCCGCGGATAGGATAGCATAGGATAGGATAGCTTAGGATAGGATAGCTTAGGATAGGATAGCATAGGATAGCAGTGAATCAGTAAGATTGACAAACAATATAAATTTTATTGAAACTGTCATTATTTTATTCAGCTCTATTCTCCTATTTCGCGTTCTCATCCTCTTCCCAGAGACCGAATAAGTTATTTTCGGTATCCATGCATGTCGCCAGATATCCCCATCCTGGTACGGCCATTTTTGGGGATACAATTTTGCCGCCTAATTCTTCGATCCTTGCAAGATATTCATCGACTGACGGGACTCCTATAAAGTTGGTTATTCCTTGTTCAGGTGCTCCCCTTTTTCCCAATCCACCACCGGGTCCTTCTGCACCATCTAATCCCGTGGTTTTGACCAGGTAGTATTCCATAGGACCGGGAGGCTTTTCCATCTTCCAGTCAAATAACTCACTATAGAACTTACGTGCCCGCTCGGGATCATCTGCCGCAATATCAAAATGAACAATTGTTGGCATTATAACACTCCATTGTGTATATTGGCATGGGAGATATATAATTTTTTAGTTCGTGTTATTATATCAGACATTAAAAATAAGAAGTAAGTGAGCATAGCAGCGATCCAGAGTTCCCAAGGGCTCTCGCACCTCAGTACAGTAAAGAACGTAGGAAGGCTTATCTGCTGTGTTCGGGATGGGTACAGGAGTTTCCCCTCCACTATGGCCGCTATACTCACATATGAAATGTGTATGTACGAATTACAACCTGGATATCGCCTGAAACAAGCCCCGAAGGACTTGCATTCTAGCAATCTTACTTTAAAGATCC
>JAMJFV010000004.1 GCA_023544495.1 ANME-2 cluster archaeon | reverse complement strand
CTTCTTCAGCTATTTCTTCAGTTTTAGGAGTAACAATGAAATCATCTGCATATCGCAGGCGGGATGCTGTGTAAGGTCCTTCGTGAAGCTTTGCGATGATGTAATCTTTGTAGTTATCAAGCTTGCTTTCTTTTTCAGGCCGCTTTGGCGGCTCGGGCATAGATGTACTATCTAAATGTTTACGTACTGTTTTCCTGTCATGTCCTGTTTTTTTAGATATCTGAGTGATGTTCATTCCTCGTGTATGTAGATCTCTTAGCATTAGCCATTCCTCCATTTCTAACATTGATAACAATATTTGGTGCTTTCACCAAAAATTGTGAAGTGGGGATTTTTACACCGCCACAAATGGGGAATTCTAGACCGCCATTGACACCTTGAGGTTGGCGAACCAGATTTCCCCACTGCACCACATATCTGTGAGGCCGCATACAGTGCCATCAGGGCCGGTGAGACCAGATATACCCACAGCATGGGATTACCACGGCTCAGGCAGGCAATAGCTGATTCCTACAACCGGAAATTCAACCTCGAGTTAGATCCCGGGCAGGTCATCGTGACATCAGGTACCAGCCCTGCACTGTTACTGTTGTTCATGGGCCTGCTGAATCAGGGAGACGAAGTGATAATGTCAAATCCCTACTATGCCAGCTACCCCAACTTTGTCGAATACCTTGGCGGCAAACCGGTATATGTATATACCCGCGAAGACGAGGGGTTCAGTCTGATCCCCGATGCCGTTGCCCGTGTATTAACTGCAAAGACCCATGCAATCCTGGTCAATTCCCCGTCTAATCCCACTGGTCATGTCATGTACCCCGAAACCATGCATGCTCTTGCCGAATTAGCCGGCAGTGTCCCCATCATTTCGGATGAGATATACCAGGGCCTGGTGTATAAAGGGGAGGATCACACCATCCTTGAATACACGGATAACGCCTTTGTGCTCAACGGCTTTTCCAAACTCTATGCAATGACCGGCTGGAGGCTTGGTTACCTTATTGCCCCGCCCGGATATATGAGGACACTGCAAAATCTCCAGCAACATTTCTTTATCTGCGCGAACAGTTTTGTCCAGCATGCAGGTATCGCTGCCCTTGAGGGTCCCCAGGACCACGTTAAAGAAATGGTTGCAACCTATGATGAGCGAAGGAAATTTATCATCGGGCGTCTTAAACATATCGGGTTTGGGATCGCGAGTGAACCTGCAGGGGCGTACTATATACTGGCCAATGCGAAGGAATATAATCCGGACTCTCTTGAACTCAGCAGGCACATTCTGGAAGATGCAGGGGTTGCAGTGACACCGGGCATTGATTTTGGAGAAGGGGCTCAGGGTTATCTGCGATTCTCGTATGCTAATAGCATTGAAAATATTGTGGTAGGTCTTGACCGGATGGATAACCTGCTGAATGAGCAGAAATCCAATAAAGTTTAATAGGTACCTATGACTTATATAGACCTGTGCTTGACCTGTTAAAAGAACTGTTAACGAAAAAACATGAAAAGGGATTTCTGGCCAACAAGGTAATACTCACATGTAGATCCTGCGGGAACACCGAGAAACCTACCTACTATGAACTTTTATCAAACAGGCAATTTGAAGTAATGGAACAGGCGAGCGTCCCTGTCGTCGATGGAGTGTATGAAGAGGAAGTACCTGCTACGCCCATAAAGTTCAAAATGAAGTGTCCGGTCTGCGGCAGTGATGTGGAAGCATTCTCACCAGTTCCCATGGAATATATTTTGATGATCCTCCAGTCCAACCAGCCAGATCAAATAATGTATGGATGATAAGAAATATATCAGGCTGTGATCACCTCGCACCCATTTTCTGTCACAATAAGGGTGTGTTCTGCCTGAGCTACCGGATAACTGTCTTTCTCGATAAGTACAGGATATTTTCGAAGGAATGTTCCTGCCTGCTTCAGTTCATCAGGATCGTTCATCCAGCGACTGGTAAAGGGAAGGGTGTTGAATTGTGCCCGAATATTCCGGTAGACCGGATCTGATCGGTTCATACTATTATTCACAAGACTTACGATCCTCGCTTTTCCATGTTTTACGAGACCGTTTCCTTTTGTAGTGAAAGGTTCTATTGCAATGACATCCCCAACCTCCAGCGTGTTCGAGTAACCAGCATGACCGTGGTTCGGGATATTGAGACCATTGTGAACCGCATATCTTCCAATGCTGTGACCTGTCAGGTCCGGAATAGGTCGGCAACCTCTGGCCCGTATGATATGTTCCATAACACTACCAAGATGTCTGGTTGTCACGCCTGCCCGTGTCTCTTTGATGGCTCCGTCAAGTGCTTCCTTTGCTGCTTCGATGAGTGTACCATTAATGTGCGTGTCCACTTCAATAGTGGCGGCAGTATCTGCTATATAGCCGTTCACATGCACTCCGACATCGAGCTTTACCAGGTTCCCGGCAGCAAAGGTTCGTTTGCCTTTTAAAGGAGTATAATGGGATGCTATCTCGTTGATGGATATGTTGCACGGGAATGCTGCTTCACCCCCCATCTTGCGGGTCAGGTCTTCGGCATATTCAGCCACTTCCAAAAGCGTCAAGCCGATCTCAATGATCTTTACGGTATCATCCCTTACCCTGGAAGCAATTCTGCCTGCTTCCTGGTAGCATGCCTTGATATCAGGATTCGTTTAAAATCCTCCTTCACGTTTCCATGTTCCGTTTAATCCAGCACTTTTCTCAGGGCATTATTGTGAGCTATCACTGTCTTCCTGCTGGAGATTGAATATATTTATATCTTTGAGGTTAATTAACCTTAATCATGGCAAATAGTATGATCAGTGTTCCAATCCAGCTGGTACTTGGAAGCCAGGAAATGATCGAGCGGGAAAGAGTGACTGCTGTACCGTATAATTTTACCATTTCCACGAATGGGAAGTGGGAGATGCTTATCGCAGCCGAGGATGTGGAGGTCAAAAAAGGCAACGTTATTGAAGTAATGACGGAAGAAGCGGTGATCGAAGAGAACACTGTAGCGTTGCCATGTGCTTTTTGCCATCATGCCCTGGGGGTTGTACTGAAAGCCAGACTTAAAGGTCTGGCACTTGTGGAGACCAGCCGTAAGGTCGATAGTGTGGTGTTCCTTCCAATCCTGGACGGTATGATCGAAAAGGGGGACTTGCTGTCTGTGATCAATGTATTTCCTGTGATCGTTGAAAAGTGAATGTTTCTGGTAAATACTGTTGTCCGGCAAAAGTATAAATCTAAAAAGAACCTCTAAAACTCACTTACGGTGCTTGGTTTTGTATCATACATGTTTGCATGCTATTGCGGTCATCAGTACAAAAATAAGCATAAAAAACAACGCTAAGATCAGCGGCAAAAATCACACCAATGTCCCGTAATGCGAACACTTGGATCAGCACTGAAATCCCATAATGCGGGGGTAGCCCAGCCAGGTCAAAGGCGCAGGGCTTAGGACCCTGTTTCGAAGGAATCCGTGGGTTCGAATCCCACCCCCCGCATACTGCATCATTATTCTTTCTCAAAGGGTATTGTGATATACCTTCAATCGTACGATCTGATTTACAATTGTTTTTTCATCATGTGATTATTATTGATAATGAAAAGTGTCCGGGGGTGGTTTTCCGGACACAGGTTGTCTACATAGGTTGGGATAGATTTCAGGAGTGTATAATGCAGATTTCCCTTAAAACTTCTTTGACCTCTGAGTTTAACCTGGTTTTGATTTATGATTTGATAGTTTTTGCAGGGTTTATTTTGATATTGCAAAATATGGGAAAAATAAATCTTACAGGAACTATTTTCCTGAAAAACTGTAGGAATATTTCCTATACCTGTTCAGTTAAAATCCACTATAACATGCACCAACTGCGGGTTATGGAACGAAGAGGAGATGCCCCAGGAATCGTGCAAAGTCGTATACGAGTGTTCCAACTGCAAGGTTGTCCTGAAGCCAAAATCCGGTTACTGTTGTGTATACTACGCTGCCCCATGATTTTCTTTGTATTCCGTTTCCATTTGCTGAGCATTGAGGGATGAATGCCGTTTTCTCGACATACCTGTGCTGAAACCGGGTCCAACTTTTATTCTATGTCAATCGATTATAAATCATTCAATTATGAAAGCCGACAACTGGCAAAAATTCAAACTTTAAAGCAATAACAGGATGAATCAAATCTGCATAATTATCTAACATCAAAAGGACATGAGGAACGTTTAGATACCTTTATCAGTCATTATTCAAAAAATCCGACATTGTATCAGGTGATTATCTTGGGATGGTTAGACGAACGATTACCACAAACACAGGAAGCTTTTGCGAGAATAAGGGAAACAATATTCAAAGACGGTGCACTGGATGTAAAAACCAAGGAACTTATCGCTATAGTGGCAGGCAATCTGATGAGATGCGAAGCCTGCGTACGTATTCATTCAGAGCGGGCAAAGCAACATGGGGCAACAGAAAGTGAGATTGCAGAGGCGATATCGACCGGTCTTTTCGTGGCAGCAGGGAGCCAGATCCACTGGACTAAAGTGCTTGATGACATTATGAAATGATACCCTGCAACACCCCGTCTTCGTAGTTCAGTGTACATCAGTGCTCAAACACATTTATTATACCTTTTGATGCAGGATATATCCCATACCTATAGTGAACGTAGGTATCATGAGGTAGCGCATGCCTATGTCTGTGAAATATTGGGTGACGGTCATAGGGAAGAAGCCTGCTGACATGAACACCAGGTCAAAGACCAGATTCATTATAAGCCACACCACTCCTATGGTAATCCCTTCCCTTACAAAATCTTGTTCGATCTCCTTGAAGTAAATAACTGCCAGAGTTACACCCACCAGCCCACCCACAACTATCATTATGGATTTGAAAAAAGTCTCAGGTATCAGGAAGTTACCATGTGCATCCACAAATGGGAACCCTGCAATAAAAGGAATCAGCCTTAAAGAACAGATATACTATAAAAATTCACCCACGGTCCTTAGCCCAAATGAAGAGCAGGTAAAGATTTTAATCCATCAACTTACTCTCATCTTACATTACAGGCAGGACAACAACCAAATAAACGAGGTGATGACCTTAGCAGCTCTCTCAATTCGATCTATGCTCGCATACAGACAAAAAGAACTACAGGACCTCATCCAGTATCCAGAAGAAAAACTCGCCAGCATAATCAAGGACGTTGGATTCAGGTGCGACCTGTGCGGACGTTGCTGTACAGAAGAGTTCAATGACCACGTATTCCTGCTCGACACAGATACTGCTCTCATAAAGCAGATAGACCCCTCTGCATTAACGCCCGCCCCCTATTTCAAGTTCTGTGACCAGCATGGCAGGTTCTATGTATCGGGCTATGCCCTGAAAAGCAAACCTGACGGCTCATGTTATTTCCTGGAAGGTGGAAGGTGCCGCATATACTCCCAACGCCTCTCCATCTGTCGCATTTATCCGTATATGCTGCACAGGGAAGCAGATGAGTTGGGCAATGTGGACTGGCGGCAGATCAGTGGTCTTGATGAGCACGGATGTTACCACACCGGGATAGAGGATACCAGGGCAGAGGAGATAGCTAAGGAGACCATGGATTATGAAAAAGCTTTCCTGAAACAGGAGATCAGTTTCCTGAAAGCCGTCAACGCCCACTTTCTCAAGGACGGGCTTAAGCATATCAAGAGTATGTATGATAAGCAAATGAGGTATTTCAAACGGGGGGGAAGTATAGAGGTCTATGTTTATTGTAATGGTATCTTTGAAAAAAACATGCTGCCAGCGGAACAGTAAGAGTATATCAGTGATGAGACTTATTGTCCAATTCCCGGCTCAAACTTTCGTTAATATTGTTCACGAAATGTTTTGAAAATATGGCAAATCCTATTATAGCCATGAGAATCCCCAATATATCGAATACCTGAGGTTCAATAGAACTGGGAATCCTTGTGATTTTATCCTCATATCCCGTAATTTCCCTATCCACATAAAAAAAATCCGCACGGACAGAGGAAAACAAGAGCAGTAAAAGGGCAACAATAACCAGCACCAGTCCAGTACTTACCTCATCTACGTCTTGGTTCTGGTTTCTCATCATCTATGGGCACCACACATCAAGAATATAATATATGTTATGAGCTAATAATAATATCTTTCCTTCAAACTAAGAAACACCTATTTTTTAAGCTCTATTTAATAACAACGATCACATAGTTCCTGTCGTTCAGCCATGTATGGAATTCATGTGCCATACATTTCTGGCACTCTTCTTCCCTGACAACGTCAATAGCTACCTGGTCAGGTGCCGCATCTATCTTCAATTGCGATGGACATCGGATGTCCTTACAGAACTCCCGTTTCTGGTATTCCCTGACAATCTCCATTTATCTCGCTCCTTATTATTTCTGGGGTTCGACGATTACTTTCATGGACTCATCTGCACCTGCCACAAGTTTGAACCCTTCACCGGCATCTGCAAGCGCGAATCTATGGGTGATCATGTCGGTAACCTCAACCCTGCCTGCTTTTATTAATTCGATGGCAGCCGTAATATCCAGCGGACTGGCGCCGTATGAATTGACAATAGCAACCTCGTTCTTCCACAGGTCGAATACAGGGAGATGTACCGTTATTCCGGGTTCAGGCGAGGCAAAGAACAGTATGGTGCCGCCCCGCTCCACCGATGCCAGTGCCTGGGTTATGGCTGGCACAGCACCGGTGCAGATAATAACCACATCGGCCAGGTGGCCCTTATTGAGTTCCATCAGGCGTTCGGAAACATTATCCTGTGCATCAATTACCAATGCTCCATATCTTGAGGCCATATCCAGCCTGGATGGATGAATGTCAGTGGCAAAGATGGTGCCTGCAGCCAGTGCTGCTGCAAGTTTGATATGCAAGATCCCGGTTATCCCGCTGCCTATGACCAGCACGCTCCGGCCCGGTTTCATCGATGCCATGCGCTGGCCACGGTAAACACATGCCAGTGGCTCGATGAACACACCTTCATCAAGGGACATCTCATCAGGTAGCAGGAACACGCCCCTGTCTACATTAATAGCAGGCACTCGCAGGTATTCGGCAAAACCGCCCGGGTCGAAATTTGTGGTGAGCAGTGTGTCGCAGACCGTATGGTGGCCGCTCAGGCAGTAGATGCAGGTATTGCACGGCACATGGTGGGACACGAACACCCTGTCACCCACTTTGTACCTGGCAACGTTCTTACCAGCTTTGACCACTGTGCCCGCTATCTCGTGCCCCAGCACCAGCGGTGCGCGCATGATGCGATACCACTCCATGACATCACTGCCACAGATGCCGCTGGCTTCTACCCTGACCAGCAGTTCATCCGGGCCAGTGACGGGAATTGGCATCTCTTCAAGACGCACGTCGTTATTGTTATAATAAACTGCAACGCGCAATTATACGGCTCCTATTTTCCCTTCTCGCTGTTGTACAGGTCCATTGCTTCCTTTGGTGTGAAATCCTCGTGAACAACTGACCGCACAGCCTGTATCATGGCAACGGGATGGTCGTTCTGCCAGATATTACGGCCCATATCAACTCCCACGGCACCCTCAGAAATGGCACCATGGACCAGTTCGAACACGTCCATCTCAGTGTCCATCTGCTTGCCGCCAGCCACTACGATAGGTACGGGACAGCCTTCCACGACCTTGTGGAAATCATCAGTGTAATAGGTCTTGACAATCCTGGCGCCCAGTTCGGCTGCTATCCGGCAGCACAGCCCCAGGTATCGTGTATCCCGAACCATGTCCTTGCCAACAGCGGTCACTGCCACCACTGGCATGCCGTAGCGTTCGCATTCGTTAACAAGATTGCCCAGGTTCATCAACGTCTGGTGCTCGTACTGGCTTCCTACGTAGATGGACATAGCAACAGCTGCCACATTAAGTCTTAATGCATCTTCAACTGATGTGGTGATGCCTTCCCTTGAGAGGTCTTCACCCACAATGCTGTTACCACCTGATACTCTCAGTACAATAGGTGTAGATGTGGCAGGGTCCACGCCTGTGCGCAGCACACCGCGGGCAGGCATGAGTGCGTCTGCATATTCAAGCAGCGGTTCGATCGTCGCCCCGGCGTTCTCCAGCCTGCTGGTGGGTCCAAGGAAATACCCGTGGTCCACTGCCAGCATTACTGTTCTGCCTGTTTTTGGTCGTATGATGTGTGATATCCGGTTTTGCATACCCCAGTCCATGGTAGTCCTCCTTATATGGTTTAATGTAGGTAATGGGTAGAGTGTTATTTATTGTTTGCTCATTCCTTCCAGAAGCCCGGGATCAGCATCACCAGCACAGTAAATATCTCAAGCCTGCCGATCCACATATTGGCAATAAGTACCAGTTTTCCTGCCAGGGGAATGGTACTGAAATTGGACCACGGTCCCACCAGGTCGAACCCGGGCCCGATATTGCCCAGTGTCACAATGGATGCAGAGGCAGCACTGAACGCATCAATGTCCAGCAGGCTCAATATAAGAGTACTGGTCATGAATACCAGGATATACAGGATTATGAATGAAAAAATACTGCTCATCACATCCTCAGGTACGACCCGCTCACCCAGGCGGATAGGACGTACAATTTTTGGCTGGAGCGACCGGAACAGCTCCCGGTACCCGTATTTCAACATCAGCAACAGCCTCACAACCTTGATACCACCTGCTGTTGAGCCTGCACTGCCTCCGATGAACATAAGTATGAACAATATCATGCGGGCAGAATCAGGCCAGGTATTAAAATCAGAGGTCGCATAACCTGTTGTGGTCAGGATGGACAGTACCTGGAATATGGCATATCTGAATGATGTGCCAATCCCTTCAAATGTCCCGGTCCTCCACAGTGTCCAGGTCAGAATCAATGAAGCGATAACCACAATAGAACTGTAAAACTTGAACTCACCATCTTTTAGCAGACTTCTATGGTCAACATATATCAACCGGTAATGCAGTGCAAAATTGGCACCGGCAACAAACATAAAAAAGGTAATGATCCCTTCGATCAAGGGGCTGTGAAAAGCAGCAATGGAATCTGCCCTGGGTGAGAAACCACCGCAGGCCATGGTAGTGAATGTATGGGTCAGCCCGTCATATACTCCCATACCGGCAGCCAGCAGTGCGATAAACTCAACCGCTGAGATGACCACATACACCATCCACAGTATCTTGGCTGTTTCCTTTAATTTTGGTTTAAGTTTATCTTCAGTGGGGCCTGGCGCTTCTGCTTTAAATAACTGGCGACCTGCTATCGCAAGTTTAGGCAGGATGGCAAGGAAAAGCATGATGATACCCATACCTCCCAGCCATTGCATGAAACTGCGCCAGAACAGCAATGCCTTTGAATAGGACTCGATATCGGTCATAATGGTGGCGCCTGTAGTGGTAAAGCCTGACATGGACTCAAATAGGGCATCCACTAGCTGCATTCCACTGAACAGAAATGGCAATGCACCAAAGAACGCTACTGACAGCCATCCAAACGCTACGATACCAAAACTCTCGCGGTTCCTGAACTCATCATTACTGCGGTTGGTATGTTCCAGGATAAGCCCTATTGATGTTGTCAGTAAAAATGAATATACAAAGACCATAACAGATGGGAACTGCGTCGGATCTTGCCGGGAATAATAATATCCGACCACAGCCGGAATAAGCATTGCAACACCCAGGTATTTCAGGATGATTCCCAGGGTGTTGAAAACCACATTGAATTTCATTGTATTACCTACAGTAAACGTAATTGACATAATACGTTCAGTTATTCAGTTATTCTTTTCCCATCATTGCCTTTAATGCAACCCTGAAAACACCCAGCAACTTTTTTCCTTTCGTCCTGGCTACCAGCTTCCCCAGCAACACTGACGGGTGGTCAATATCCCCATACTGATTGATAAGCTCCAGCACTTCAGGCTCGCCACAGAAGCGGATCAGTTCATTGAAATCCTCACCGTCCAGTCGTCCGAACACCTTATGTATACGCATCCCTACAGCCAGTTCGCGCCCGACAGCATGGCGCCACCTTTTATCGTACTCCATCAGCGCCTCCGCAGATGTATCACCCGACAGCGCTGCATGTGCGGCTACCTCACCTGCGATCTTAGCACACAGGGCACCCATATACACACCACCGCCCGACGTGGGCTTGACCTGGCCCGCCGCATCCCCTGAGATAAGCACACCGTTGCTCACGGTACATGATTGTGGACCCAGGGGGATGCAACCCACCACCATATCCGAACATCCGCTTCCTGCACGTGCTTTCATCCTTGGATTGGTGGCCAGGAACTGCATAAGGTGCTCGTAAGCGCTCAATTGCGTCCTGGCCGGATCGACACACAATCCGATACGTGCAGTATTATCGCTCACAGGCACCACCCATGCAAAGAAGCCGGGCACTGCTCTGCCCACAAACACCTCAACATGGTCAGTATCTGCCACATCATATACGGTCTCTATCTGCACCCCGGACAGGACCTTTTGCACCTGGCCCAGGCCGCTCCATCGTGCAATACTCCCCTGCACACCGTCGGCGCCGATGACCACTCCTGCTTTGATTCGCATCTTCCTGCCGCTGTATACAACCTCAAGTACCTTCATGCCATCAACATCCTGCAATCCCACTGCCTTCGTTCCTATCATGACTTCGGCACCCTCTGCGGCAGCCTGTCTCAGCAAATTTCGGTCAAACATCTTGCGGTCGACCACATATGCCCTGACCTTTTCACCGCCAATGGAAATGTTGCTGCCGTCGGGTGCAAATATATGCGCTCCGGTAACTTCCTGGTACACCCATGGCCCGGATCTGATACCACATACATCCAGGGTCTTGCTGCTCACCAGTCCCGTACATTGTACAGGTGAACCCGCAGCCCGGTGTTCTTCAATGATAAGGGTCCTTGCACCATTCATCGCTGCATATCTTGCAGACATGGCACCGGCAGGCCCTCCGCCCACCACTACAATGTCATATGAAAGATCAGCCAAAGGATATTTCACCGCTCCTGCTAATATAGATTATAAAAGGGTGTTTCACCCTCCGGTGCTCTATTGCACCTGGCACGGTCTTATGTATCTGGGTGATGATATCTAATGTATTTCCATGCATCTTTATTCCTGCACTGTCTGCCTCATTGAATATGATGCGGGGGATGGACATGACATCAGTGTCCTGCTCAATGGCAATGGACACCAGTGCCTGGAGCTGTTCCCATTCCACCAGGGTAGCTTTTGCCTTTTCTATATTCTGGTACGCCCTTTTTTCGATCACACTGACATTGACTCGGCTGGTATTTAACATCTTAGCGATGCGGTCCTGCATATAACCCTGTATACGAAGTTCCAATACCCGTTTTTGCCGAGTGGTCAAAAAAGAGTTGTTAGGCATTGATAGTACTATCTATCTTTTCAAAGTAATAACTTTGGTGGATTCTGCAGTGTTGAATAACGGAATAACGAAAAAATACAACAATAGATAATAACATGGAAAATAATGGAAAATAATGGATAATAATGGATAATAATGGAATAATAATGGAATAATATAAAAAAGTATAAAAAAGTATAAAAAAGTATACTATAAAATTTAAAAGTGGGGCGAATACCGCCCCTTCAATAACGCTACTGCGGTTTCTCGTAAAGTTTTGTCTTGGTCCTTCGGCTACCGTCCTTCATGTGTGGCTGCCTGAACACTGCATCATTGCCCTTCTCAATCTCCCTGGCATCAATGGCCAGCTGGGCTGCTGCTCTCATCATTTCGTGACCGGTCGCTGTTGTCAGGGTAATCTGCTCGATCTCCTTCATCATGAAGCAGGCAGGGAAATTGATCTCAGCCACCTTGTCGGCCATGTGCAGGGCTGCCAGCGCCTTGGCCTTGGCATACGGATTATTGAATCTTGCACTCTCCACGGCCTTTTGTGCGGTTGCCAGAATATGAGGCAGTTCAAGGTCCTTGCCTGACTTACCTGCGTTTGCCTGGTCAATAACACTGTCAAATGCTTCCTGTATAAGCCTGACCACACCGCAGGTGGACAGTACTTTCATGGCATCGCTGTTGAAACTGGCCATCTCCACACAGTCCAGGAACTCTGTCTTGGCGCCGATGAGGGGATCCACTTTCATAATTATGTATCCGAAACCTGCATCCTCCAGGGCCTGGCGGTCATCCTTCTTGGTCGGACCGTCAGATATAACGATTACAGGTCTGTCCTTCCATATCTCCCGTGCAGCTGTGGGACCTGGGGCTGATGAGTTGGGGCTGATCATGACATAGAAATCAGCTTCATAGTTCCTGAAGTGTTTCGTATGTTCAGCTTCCCCCTTCCCCATTTTGGCTCCCGTCCCAAAACTCCGGATCTCTATTCCTTCTCTTGCCGCGATCTCATCAAGAATGAGGTCGATTACCTGGGACATCCCCAAGTTTCCCAATTTAATGAATCCTATTTTTACCATATGGATCACAAAAATGAAATTGGATGATGTACTTATATGTTTTTTGATATTGTTCGGAAAAAACCATGTCAGAGAAACATAATTGTAATTATTAATATACAACTATAACGTCGGAATCCTTATGATAAAGCAGCAGAATGTACATGCCGGTGATATTGGTTGGTAAGGGTTCTGGCGACCGGGACGTTTGATATACTTCATCCGGGACATCTCGTATATCTGGAAGAAGCAAAAAAACTGGGCGATGAACTATGGGTAATAGTTGCATGCAGCTCAATGGTAAACCATAAACCAAAACCATTACTTCCTGAAGAGCAGCGACTGATCATGGTACGGTCATTGAAAGTGGTAGACCATGCCCTGCTGGGTGACGCGCATGATATGTTCAAGCCTTTGACGGATATCAAGCCGGATATCATCGTACTGGGACATGACCAGCACTTCAGGGAAGTTGACCTTGAAAGGGAATTGACTTCCAGGGGAATAACTGCAAAAGTGGTACGCGTAACAAAATACGAACCTTGCAGTACGTGCAGCAGTGGTGCTATAATCAAGCTGATATTGAAAAAAACGAGGTTACATCTCAGGGAAAATTACGTTAAATGAATTATTTTCAAGGTGTATCAATCCAGGATGGAATCCACTCTTATTCCCGGTATTGACAAAACCGATAGGATTTACCAGCACAAAATATTATGTTCTTGACTATAATTGATATTATTCTTATGAAAGTGTTATCACAGACTGATTGCGTAAACTATTAACGTATCAACAATCATAACCTTTATAAAATTGGGTGGAGGTCACCGTACATATAATTCCGCTCGAACAAATGAACCTGGAATGGTAAACAACACTTTCAGGAGCAGGTGAAATATATGAAATGCTATATATGCGCACAGGAGGGAAATGACTCCGATGCTGTGGGGGTCTGCATTGTATGCGGTATGGGAGTATGCCGTAAACATATGATGAGAGAAGAGACACCGGTGTGGGACGGAACATATCCTGTCAGACTTAAACCGGATACTGAACATATAAAACGTATCATCTGTCCACCATGTCATAGGGCCCTGAAAGAGAATATTTAAGGAGTGAGAGATATGTTGAAATGCTTTATCCATGATGAAAATAATGAAACCGAAGAAGCAGTTGCTGTATGTATCGTGTGCGGTATGGGATTATGTATGGAACATGCCCAGCGGGCTGACTTGCAGATATGGGAAGGCAAATACCCCATGCCAGTTAAGATTAAGGAAACGAACCTTCCCCGTTTTCTTTGTAAATATTGCATTGATTCAATATATACCACAGGATGTGAATAGGGGATATGATCAATTATCCCCTTAACATTTTTTATCTACCTTCAACTGAAATGGTGGTCAAGTGAGAAAAGAACCTCGTAAAAGAATGATTTTCGTCCAGATCTTTTTATTGCTTTTATTGTCATCGTTTTTTATAGCTCCGTCACATGCTCTGGAAACAAGGTCAATGATACTCACCAGAGAAGGAGTGCTGGGTATTGGTGAATCATATGAACTCTACCAGGGATACAGTGTTACTGTGGTAGAACCAGCTTCATCCGGAAGCAAGGCGATCATAAGGATAACACTTGACGGACAAACCATTGACGAGGAAAGCTTCATTAGCAAGGGTATGGTCTATAATTTTACCAGAAAATATGACGAAAAGGATTTCACTGTACTTGCCATAACATTATTGAACATTGATTCCGATAATAAGTTCGCTACTTTGAGGATAATACAATATATTGATCCATCACGCCCCGCGACAGAATTTCTTATCACTGACCGGGACGAAAAACTTGAACCTGGTACTCATCTGATCCTGGAACAGGATTACAGTCTTAACATTGAAGAATTCGGGAATGATTCAGCAACACTTGGTTTGTATAAAAATAATGTCATGGTTACGGAACGTACAATGAAAGAAAATGATGCTTTCAATTATAGAGTAACTTCAAATGGAAAGGACCAGACAATAATTTCATTTAACATAAAGGGTATTTTCAAGGGCAGTACTCGCAATGCAGTATTCATAGAACATCTATACCAGTTCGAAGAACCTATCGTAGCGAAATCCGTAAAAACCATTACATCAGCTGGAATTGATAGTAATAACACCAATGGTAATAACACCAATGGCAATAACACCAATGGTAATAACAGCAATACAGGCAGCAGTAATATTTCAGTATCGGTTCAGGTGACCAATAATGAAGGTGAAAACAGGATCTACAAGAACGAGAGTATTAATGTTACCTATTATCTCGGCGGCAGTGGTCCATTTGATACAGCACGCGTAACAATTGATGGAAATATCATTGAAGAGGTAACTGCCCCTCAACCCGGGATGCACAGCATCATACGCGGACCTTTACCTGTAGGCGGCCATATTGTTGAAGTTTCAGCCCTCTCCGGAGATAGCGGGCGCATCTCAGATGAAACGAAAATATATGTCAGAAAGAACTTTGCTGAAAATCTAGTGACCCCAAAAGTCAATCTAACACCTGCTCTATTCGTTTTTGTAGCGACAACGTTATTTTTGATACTATGGGCGGCAGTGAGAAGACACACGCATGATCCTGGTAAGACTATAAACCAGCACCTGTGAGGGTCTTCGTATCAGTTACCCCTTTTATCTTCCGGATCTTGTTAAAAACGATATCTCCCAGTTCTTCCAGGTTCTTTATTGTGACCTTGGCGATAAGGTCATATTCCCCGAATAAGGGATGTATCTCCTGGATATTGTCTTCCTTCACCAGAATGTCAAAAACCTCGCGTTCCCTGCCGGGAGCTATATTAATGAGTACGAATCCTATTGCCAATGAAACCTCTCCTTATCCAGTTATATGACTACCTAAAATTATTATTAGTAAAAGTCACCTAGATGATATTTAAACTTATTTCTGTCTGGCAATGACTTTACGGGACTATCTGCAATTTACCAAAATCATACCGTAATATTATTAAACATTTAATTGAATTTCGAGTCAAATTGTCGCTTGTAAAAATAATTATTCAGGACAGGATTTGGAGGACGCTTCATGGCAGACCATAAATATGTATATTTTTTCGGTGGAAACAAAACCGAAGGTAATGCTGGAATGAAAAATCTGCTTGGCGGTAAAGGTTCCCATCTGGCTGAGATGGCTAAACAGGGAATACCGGTCCCTCAAGGATTTACCTTAACTACTGAGGTATGTACAGTTTATTACAACCACCAACAGCATTATCCGGATGGGGTGAAAGGACAGGTGGCAGAACAGCTTGCAAAGCTGGAGAAAGAAACGGGCTTTATATTCGGCGACCCGGTAAAACCTTTATTGTTATCTGTCAGATCCGGTGCCCGGATATCTATGCCAGGTATGATGGATACAGTGCTTAACCTGGGACTTAACGACAAGACCGTGGTCGGTCTTGCACAGGAAGCGGATGAGAGATTCGCCTATGACTGTTACAGGCGTTTCATCAACATGTTCGGAGATGTTGTGCTAGGTATAGAACATAAGGAATTCGAGGATGTCCTGAACGCCAAGAAAGCTGAACTGAATGTCACCAATGACACCGAACTGGATACTGAAGCCCTCAAAGACGTGGTGGTAAAATATAAGGCACTGGTCAAATCAAAGACCGGAGATGACTTCCCTGAGGACCCGATGGACCAGTTATGGAAATCCATCAATGCCGTATTTGATTCCTGGAATACCAAACGGGCCATAACTTACCGGAAGATAAACAATATACCCGACAACTGGGGCACTGCCGTGAACGTGCAGTGCATGGTCTATGGCAACATGGGCGAAAATTCAGGTACTGGCGTAGCATTTACCCGCAACCCGTCCACCGGTGAGAGAAAGTTCTACGGCGAGTATCTCATGAATGCCCAGGGCGAGGATGTAGTGGCAGGGATCAGGACTCCCCATTCCATAGAGGCCCTGAAACGTGAAATGCCGGATGTATATGATCAACTGGATGACATCAAGGAGCGGCTTGAACATCATTTCAAAGAAATGGAAGATATCGAATTCACTTTCCAGCAAGGAAAACTCTACATGCTGCAAACCAGGACAGGAAAGCGTACAGCAGCGGCAGCGGTCAAGATTGCCACAGATATGTTCAATGAAGGCCTGATCACCAAAGAAGAGGCACTGCTCAAGGTTGAACCCGAACAGCTGGACCAGCTCCTGCATCCCATGATAGACCCGAATGAAAAAGTCAAATCCATAGCCAAAGGACTTCCTGCCTCGCCCGGTGCTGCTGTGGGTAAAGTTGTTTTTACCGCCGAACGTGCTGAGGAGATGGCCCAGGCAGGCGAGAAGGTGATCCTGGTGCGCAACGAGACCTCACCTGAAGATATAGGAGGGATGCATGTTTCCCAGGGCATCCTGACAGTTCGTGGCGGGATGACGTCCCATGCAGCAGTGGTGGCCCGTGGTATGGGTAAGTGTTGCGTGGCAGGATGCGGTGCTATCCAGATCGATGAGGAAAGGGGGCAGTTCAGCGTGAATGGACATACCGTTTCCGAAAATGAGTATATCACCTTGAACGGCTCTACAGGTGAGGTGATTTTAGGACAGGTAAAACTTATAACTCCTGAGATCAGCAGGGAAATGGAAACTATACTGGAATGGGCAGACGAAGTAAGGACCCTAGGAGTCAGGACCAATGCAGATACACCTAAAGACTCCCGGACTGCCCGGGATTTCGGGGCTGAAGGGATTGGCCTGTGCCGTACCGAACACATGTTCTTCGGCGACGAGCGGATACCGATCGTACAGGAGATGATACTGGCCAATACCGAAGAAGGGAGAAAGGTTGCCCTGGATAAACTGCTGCCCATGCAGCGTGGTGATTTCAAAGGTATTTTCGAGGTAATGAAAGGATATCCGGTTACTATCAGGTTGCTGGACCCGCCTCTGCATGAATTCCTGCCAAAACATGATGAACTGATGGAAGAGTACAGGGAATTGAAAGCTTCCGGTGATAACAATAAACTCCATGAATTACAGGAGTTGATGAAACGGGTGGAATCCCTCCATGAGATCAATCCCATGCTTGGACATCGTGGCTGCAGGCTGGGTATCACCTATCCGGAGATATATGAGATGCAGGTCAGGGCAATATTTGAGGCTGCCTGCGAACTGGCAAAGGAAGGATATGAGATAGTCCCTGAAGTGATGATACCCCTGGTCGGGCATATCAATGAGTTGAAGATTACCAAAGAAAGTGCTCAATCTGTGGCGAGGAATGTCATGGATGAGCAGGGAGTGGAACTGGAATACCTTATCGGTACGATGATAGAACTGCCCAGGGCGGCCATTACTGCAGATGAGATAGCAGCTGAGGCTGAATTCTTTAGTTTTGGCACCAATGACCTGACCCAGACAACTTTCGGCCTGAGTCGTGATGATGCAGGCAAGTTCCTGCCTTATTATGTGGATCACGGCATACTTGAGATCGACCCCTTTGTGGCGATCGACCAGAAAGGTGTGGGGCATCTCATCAAGATCGGGGTTGAGAAGGGACGGTCAACCAGGCCGGACCTGAAGGTCGGTATCTGCGGCGAACATGGCGGCGAACCCAGCAGCGTGATATTCTGCCATGATATCGGGCTGGATTATGTGAGCTGCTCGCCATTCAGGATTCCGATTGCCAGGCTGGCTGCGGCTCATGCTGTGTTGAAGAAGGATGAATAGCATCAACAAAAATATTAATGCCTTTGAAAGCAAATCCTGAACTGAATGAATAACATGCCCGAGATTATTGAATGTGAATCTGGAACGCATCCTGTCGTGGATGCTCACGGCCAACCCCTTGAGGTAGGCAGCCCTGTACGATATGGCGGGACAGGTACTACCGGTCATATAACTGAGATCATATGTGACTCTGAAGGTGCCTGGGCAGTTATCGATACCAAAGACCTGCTGTACAAGCTTGAATCTCTTACCCTGCTCAGTGAACTGGAACAGAAGGCAGAAATGGGAGAGCGTCTGTTCTCTAAAGAGGAGATCGAGGAAGTGCTGGATAAAGCCCAGGAAGAAGCAAAGGAAGCCAGACTGGACGATGCAAATCTGGAAGCTGGCGGATAGGTCACGTGCAGCATGACACGTATTGGTGTCGTTATCCACGGGCCTGCAGTCATTGATTCCGGGAGAGCCAATACAGTTATTAACATAGTCGCAGGTATGGGCGAGATCAGGTCTGTACTTGGCGGTACTATGGGCAGGGCAGCAGTGATCGATGCGGGACTGGAAGACATTGTAAATATCAGCGTCAGCCGGAAACCCAGCGAGTCTGTCATGGCTCTTGGTGCGTGTTGTGATGTGGTATTGCTGGTCAATGAAGGAAAATGCACTAGATCCGGATTAGCATTCGGGCGCATGGTGTTTGACAATCTTGGTTCTTTTTCGGTACCCCTGATACATGTTGAGTTCACGAGGTCAGGGAACGGTAGCTGTGTCCTGATACCGTGGAATGATATGACAGATTTCCCGCTGGCGTTCGCCCTCCTGGAAGAGCTTGAGAACGTACTGGAAGCCAGGAGAGTCCCGCCGCCTGAGACTCGGACCTGTCTCGAAATACAAGATGATATGGTCAGGAGGAAGGTTGCCGGGGTCAGGCCGGGGGAATACGTGACCGTTAATGGCATCGTGATAGGAAAGGCCCTCTCAGATGAGGTGTATATCACTTGCATGGATGGTGAGATCATTGAACTTCACAACGGCAGGCTGAAACCTCACGGAGTTGAGAAACTGGGGCGTGTTGACCTCTCAACCGTTACTATCAGGTCAGGCCCGCTCAGGACTGCAGATGTTACTCCCAGGATACTGGAACATAAAGTATCAGGAATTGCAGTGATCATCGACCATGCGGCAGAGCAGACATTTGAGATTGCACAGGATGCGGATGTAGCTGTGACCGTGGGTGATGATACAACTGCAGTGGCCGGGGACTTGCTGACCAGACTGGGCATTTCCCTGATAGGGATTGTCGATGGTGACGGGGACGGTATCATTCATCATGCTCACGTTCCCCCGGGTTCAGTAATTATAAGGTTGGCATCCGGGAATGATGATATTGTGGGACGCCGGGTGCATGAGGAGATATTCGGGGGGCAGGAGAGGATTGATATGGGTGATGCTGGGTTTGAGGGAGTGCTGGAAAGGGTGCTGGAGCTGGTAGGCGGTCTGGTTGAAGATGTTGTGCGATACCACACGGTATTATCAAACACAAAGGAACCGTAGATGATGGCTTTGAGGAAGGGTATGCTGTAATGGGAGAAGAGTCCGAATGAAATATGTTGAAAATATTTTCATCCACAATCTTATCGATAACAACCTGGTGGGGGATGTGGCTGAAAGGTTCCTTCAAGATAGTGCAAAAGGTAGGGAGATTGGGGTAACTTCTGTGCATACAATGGTAGAGATATATGCATTTTTAAATAGCAAACGTTTGTCTGAACAAAAAATATCAGATATTATCAGCCAGATAAACGAACAGGAGTTATTTTGCTGCCCTTTGAACCTGAATTCCTGATGGAAGCACTCCCCATGCCGAAGAAAGGCTGGAAGGTGGGAGATGCCATACATCTCAATACCATGCTCAAGAATACAATATCCAGTATTGTAACTGACGACAGACATTTTGATGGTGTGGATGGCATAACACGAATTGATCTGTTGGATGAGTAGTAAACCGCCACCTTACGCTGCTCAATCGACCTTGTCCACTCTTGAAACCCTGAGCATTGAACTTACAGGTACACCTTCAATGAAATCCATGCCATTCTTGTCGATCAATACGGCAATTGCAGTTGGATTGGCATTCCTTGACCTGAGCAGCGATATGACATTGCTGATAGTATTCCCGGTTGTGATCACATCATCCACGATGACACAGTCCTTGCCGTCCACACTGGAGAAATTCTGGGATAACATACCTTTGTGGGACTGTTTGTTGGACTGGAACACTGCCAGCTCAACATCCAGTTCCTCGGCAACCATGCTGGCTAAGGGCACACCGCTCAGCGCCACACCTACAACCACATCCACAGTGGACTGCGACCTCTCAAGGCTCTCCTGCAGCATATCTGTTATAACACCTGCTACCAATCTCAACCGCCTTGAATTCTTCCCGATACTGGTCCAGTTAACATAAATATCCTTTGGAGCCTGGGATATTTCACCTTTTGCGGAATGGGCCACAAGCCAGGTCGCCGTATCCCCTGAAACGTTAAGTTCATCTGCAATCTGCCCCTCTGAAAGACCGCTCTGCTGGAGTTCAAGCGCTTTTTGAATAAGTTCTCTAATGTTCTTCATAGCAATACCAACAATACTTCATCCTGTAACATTATATATTTAATCCAGAACCGTCAATGGCTCGCCCTGCGCCTTTTTATTCCACAACCACATATCTGGCACTCACTGCCAGACTTCACCACAGCCCCACACCCTGTACAGGCCAGTTCCCATACAATTCCTTTTGAAATTCCTGTTGAACCGGCAGGCTTGAACTCCACGTTAAGAACAGAAGCTACGTTCTGGACAGCATAGTCATCAGTGATAAGGATCACCGTGGATTCTTGCACAAGTTCAAGGGCCTTTGCAAGCACATCAATATCAGTCTTGGAGAGTACACCTGCATCCCCTGTAGATACTGCAGCCGATACCACCTGCTCTTTGAATGTGGCAAGGGGCGGCTCCACTCTCATACCTGCATCATGCATCAGGTCAAACCTCAGCCGGCTGGAGCTGTCAATAATCTCGTCAACAACACCAGGCACTGTTACCATAGCACCGTCTGTTATCTGGACACCCACAATAAAGCCAGATGTATCAATAACGTACACTTTATTTTTCATCTGTTTACCTGTTTACTGCTCCTTTTTACCAGTTACTTTATCACTTGCTTTATTATCTGTTATCTCTTTACCTACCTGTTTACCTTTGCTGCCGAATTATATTCATTTTTAAAATGCTTGAAACGTTTTGTCTCGTCGGCACCAAAATAGTGCTCAAGTTCCTTTATCATTGTATCGACCTTTACCCGCTCCAGTTCGGAGAGCCTGGCAAATGCATTGGCAGAGATCGAGATCGAATTTTCAAGTCCTTCAGTGATGGGATACCTGGCCACTTCCTTTAATGCCCACATGGCCTGGTCCACAGCATCTCTGAGTTTGCGCAGTGATGACTCCATACCCACGTTTGCAAGAGCAGTAACCACTACATTAAGGCCAGGTTCTTCCCGCTGGTATCCATAGGACAGCCCGATATCCTTGATAGACCAGATAACCTGTTCAGTCCCCAATTCCAATTTATTTGATGCCGCGATAACGCCCATTTCTTCCAGTTTGGATACTATCCCGATACTTTCTTCAATCAGGTTGTTCTGGACGGCTGAAGTACCTATATCGCGTAATTTAAGGGCAGTTTTCCTCACAGCCCCTTCTACAGAATGTTGTGCAGCCTCCCTGCCAATATCATAGAGTGCATGAATGGAATTATTCAGGGTTTCCATTTCTTTACTCCTGATGGCTGCTGCTCCAATAATACCCAGCATATTTCCTGCTTTAGAAGATGTAGAATCGATACTTTGAGCTGCTGCTGCAATTCCAATCCTGCTGACAGCGTCGGTAACGGTTAACTTCATTATCTCGAAATCTTTCTGGTTCAATACATCATAATATTCAAATATTCGTCTCAGTATGTCATCAGCAGGTGCATCAAATCCCCCGGTCACAGCACACTTCCCAATATCACCCAGAGTCTCAATTGTTTCGTTAGCGGCTTCGTCCTCATCCATACGCAGGGCCAGTTTGCCAATATCATCGATATGACTCACGAAATGCAATGTTACCCGTACAAGATTGTGTTTGCGCATACCAGAGGCTGTCAACAGTTCAATACATTTGTGCTTCAGTATGGACAGGCCGAACATGGACGGGCCAAGCACATCTTTCATTATCGAACCCCTGATGATATCCACAACCGGCTGGACAGGGTCACGTTCGTGCATCTGGCTTCCGCTACTCTGGACGGTAAGCAGCACATTGTCCCTGGTGATATCATTTGAAAAACGTTCAAAACTGTGGGTGAACTGTTCATTCTGTAAATATTTATAAATGCCATGTCCTGCATAACCCACTCCTGCCGATGTCAAAACGGCAAGAAAAAATTGGGTGGTCAGTAATTTCCAGTCATCTCTTCCAAACTCGACGACATTGAACATCATCATTAAACTTAATGTCAATCCGGTAGCACCAAGGGTATAGGAAAGAGACTCCCTGGTACTGCTATGTTTCCTGAAGTAGTATGTGATGTTCTGAATTATGTTGGTTGAGTGTTTACGAGATGGTTTTCTCCGTTTTAACAGCCAGACAGTCAGGACCCAGAGAAATAATGTCAGGACCAATGTTACAATATGAACCGGGATATTTATTGACATCTCTCCTGACGACCACACGGGTAAGGTCAACATAGTGGCCTGTATGAAAAGTGCGCCAAGACAAATATCAGAACCTACTGACCTGAGGCTTTGCCCGTTCATATATTTCAGGTACAATACCATCAGGAAAAAGATACACAATAATATAGCTATTGGTAAGAATTCAAATGCAGCAGGGATGATACCTATCATACCTACTAATATTTTATATTAGTACTTAAAACAAACGTAAAGAGGGAGTGTAACTTATATACCTTATTGACAAAGTGGAGGGAGTGTAACTTATATACCTTATTGACAAAGTGTTACTGACTTACTGTATATCGGTACTCGTAAAAAAGTGACGTTCGATTGAATAAAAAAATGAAACGATTATTTTTCCGGGTCACTTCAGTAATTCAGTGATCTTTGTCTCTAAATGTTGTTTTGGAAGTGCCCCTAAAATCCTTCCCACCGGTTTGCCATCCTTGAATACCAGCATTGTGGGAACTGCCGTTATAGCGTATTTCATTGCTGTCTGGGGATTATTGTCAATATCCAGCTTCCCGAACACGATCTGTCCTGCTTTTTCCTTGGCAAGTGCCTCAATTGTGGGTGCAACCATTCTGCACGGACCACACCATACTGCCCAGCAGTCAACCACCAGTTTTGAATGTTCAGTTAAGGCCTTATCCATATCCTGGTCTGTAAGTTCTATAGGCACGTCCAGTTTGGGTTTATTCAAGCTTTCTTCCAACTCCTTTAATTTTTGTTTCCTTATCGCTTCCATTTCATCCATTGGCAGTTCACCATGACTACACGAAGGACAAAGCCTGGTGTGGACAATATTCTACACATTGACCACATTCTATGCAGTTATCCTGGCTCACTTCAGGATATCCGTCAGCCAGCTGGGATATTGCACCTGCGGGGCATAATCGTATCATTCCACAACGTGGGGCTTTGTCACATGCATTTTCATTAATTACTACAGTCATTATATCACCAATATGATAAATGTTTTATCAATATATGTAGTTATGTACGGTTTGCACAAAACTATACTACATACATATAGACATCGTATTTATACAAATTTATTTATTCAACTTACGCACAGCAAAGTCACAGGCTTTTGTCAATACATCATAGGTTTCAGAAACTGCAGGACAATAAGCCAGTTCCACTTCTGCCAGTTCATGTACGGTCAATCCGCTTTTTAGTGCTACTGCTACTACATTTATCCTGGCTGCCGCACCCCTGCCCACAGCCTGGGCGCCAAGAAGCTTTCCAGTAGATGAATCTGCCAGTACCTTTACACTGATATCCTCGCCTCCAGGATACCAATCCGGCCTGGTTTTCCCTTTAGCCTTGCCGCTCACCACATTAAATCCGTACATTGATGCAAAGTGACTGTTGAATCCGGTAGCAGCCACTTCCAGGTCCCCCACCACTGATACGAAAGTAGTTAATGAACCGTCATAGGTAGCATAACCGCCTGCCGCATTCGTGCCTGCAACGGTACCCTGCCTGAACGCCGAATTGGCAAGCTGGGATGACCATGGCCTGTGGCTCAATGGATTTGTTACCTCAACTGAATCGCCTGCTGCAAAGATATCCTTTACATTTGTCATCATTCCCATATTAGTTGTAATGCCAAACCGCCCTATCTCAATACCTGCATCCCGCACAATAGAAAGATCAGCCCTGACACCAGATGCGGCTACCAGCAGGTCAGCGTCAAGTGTCTCGCCGCCCACCTCCACAGCTTTGATATGGTCTTCGCCAACTACTTTTTCCACAGCTTTTCCCATCATTGAGCGTATCCCCAGAGATTTTAGGACATTGCTCACTGCACTGGCCATATCTTTGTCAATGGCCCTGGGAAATGCCCATTCCAGCATTTCTACAACCACGACATCCATGCCCACGGCTTTCAGGGCCACTGCTACCTCAAGCCCGATCGGACCGGCGCCCATGACCACGGCATGTTTCTTATCACTGGCAGCTTCCAGTATTGTATACGTATCCTCAGGACTGCTAAGGGTATAAACGCCCCTGCCCAGCAGTTCTCTTGCACCCGGAATAGGAGGGATGAACGGCTCTGACCCGGTAGCAAGGATGAGACTATCGTATACTATCTCTTTTTGGGTCCCTGTTGCTAGGTCATCGACTTCTATTACCTTATTTCCAGTATCTATCGAACGCAACTCATGCAACAGCAGTTTCTCTACCCCCATACTGCCGGTGGGAAGTGTGTGCTTCAGATTCTCCGGATCCGGGATGATGCCTTCGATAACAAAGGGCAATCCGCAGGATGAGAACATATCGCAATTCCTGCGCTCAACAATGGTAATGTGTGAGGTCGGAGATATCTTCTTTGCAGCCATCAGTGCGGAAAAACCGCCTACACCCAGTCCAACGATAACAATATTCTTTGCAGCCATGTTTATCACTACTGATACTCTTGTTCAATATCAGGCATAAAGCTACCAGATACCAGGAATAGTCAACCCGGAACATCCAGTTCGATCAACTGCTAATCCTCGATCACATACTCGAACATCAGCTGTGCTGCAATGAAGAATACCACATCATATACCATCAGCAATCTGAGTTCATCAGCGGCGTCCATTATGTTGCTACTTGTCAGGACCTTCTGGGTTGCAAGCACGGCTGACATGATCAAAGGTATAATAATAGGGAACAGGATCACAGGCAGCAGTATCTCCCGTGTTCTCATGTTCACGGTCAGGGCTGAGAAGAGGGTCCCCACAAGTATAAAACCCAGGGTACCCAGCAGTATCACAATACCCAGCCCGGTCAGGCTCTGAATGTCAGTGAAATTGAAAAGTACCATGAACAGTGGCACGATAATGACCTCTATCATGAACATTATGACAAGATTCGAGGTCACCTTTCCCAGATAGATAACACCCGGGTCAACAGGGCACAATTTCAATCCATCAAGGCACCCGTCCTCTTTTTCACCGGCAAAAGAACGGGATAGACCAAGCATCCCTGCAAATGTGAAAGCTATCCACAATATGCCAGGAGCAATATCAGATACCTCAATACTGAACAGGACATTCGTAAAGGAATAATTGAAAATAACGATAACAAGAAGCGAGAATATTATCATGCTGTTCAGCATCTGTTTGGTCCGAAACTCCATCAGCAGGTCCTTCCAGGCCAGGTACAGGAACTCCTTCATATCTTACACCTCGTGTACATAGTGTTCATAGGTCTGCCTGAACTCATGGATATCCCTTATAGCATCTTTTTCGGTCTCGAATACAATATGACCTCCGAACAGGATTACCACTTTATCTGCCAGTGCTATGCCCCTCTCAAGGTCATGGGATACCATGACCTGGGTCTTATCTGATACGTCCAGTTCTTTCAGGATGGAATCGAAAGTCGCAGCAGCATGCTGGTCAAGGCCCGTATATGGCTCATCCAGGAACAATACTTTAGGATCGTGCAATATGGCACGGGCAATGCTCAGGCGCTGTTTCATGCCCCTGCTGAACGTACCTACCCTGTCATCCAGCCGGTACTGTAATCCCACTTCCTCGACCAGTTCATGTATCCTGCTATCCAGTGCATCTGCTTTCATACCGTACATCCTGCCAAAAAATAACAGGTTCTCTCTGGCAGTAAGGTCCTGGTACAGGTAGGTTTCGTGGGATATGATGCCGATAAGCCGCCTTACTTCCAGCGGAGATTCCCGCACATCATGCTCGTGTACCCTGACATTCCCGGAAGTAGGGCTTACCAGTGTGGACATTATCTTGACCAGGGTGGTCTTACCGGCTCCGTTGGGACCAAAGATGGTCAGGAAATCCCCGGTTGGTATTTCCAGGTTGATGTCTTTAAGGACATCATGGTTCCCGAAAGACTTTGATATATGCTGTATCGAGATAATGGTTGATTGCTCCTGTAAATACTGTATACTATAGGAAATTACTATTTCCGTCTCTTCCGTTTTTATGTTCCGATTTGCAGAGGGCTGGCTATCTTCTTGAGAGTTGCTACCGCTGAAAGTGCTGCCAGGTAACTCGTCCTTGGATTTTCCGGAAATGGAATATTCTCCACTACACTGGCAAACCTGCCAAAGTCCCCTATCACCTCAATTTCATGCCGGTTCCGGTTCGAGCCAGGGTCCACCACTATTTTTACTCTTGTCCTGTCCACTCCAACACCGGCCAGGCTGATGCATGCTGCCACATTTACGTTGGCAGGGAATGCTCTTACCGCCTCGATCGCAGTTCCGTCAAATATGACCTCCGGTCTATCAAAAGAGTCCAGGTCGATATCGTTCGCTACTACATAGGGGGCTCCAGCCAGTCCCTTTGGCGGTTTTGTAGTGGTCAATGTCACTGAATGGACTGGAGCAACGGATGCAGATTTAATGCCGTCAATACCTGCGACCGCGCCCGATGGCAGAAATATCCTGCAATTCTGCTTGCGGGCCAGATTAACAAGGGCATCGAGAAGCTGCCGGTCGACCAGGGCCCCGACACTCATTATCATTACGTCGCAGCCACTTTTCAATGCCGGGATGGCGGCCTGCGGAACAGCAATTGCTGAGGCAGATTCAACAACCAGGTCTACCTCTTTCACCATCTCGCTGATTTTCATTACCCCTGGTTTACAGGACAGCTCGGCACAGAGCGATTCTATGTTTTCAGTATGGTGTTCGTGAATGGCAACCAGTTCAGCACCTTCAATGTCCTTATCCAGGGCGCGGCAGATAATTGAACCAATAGCACCGCAACCAACTACTCCTACCCTGAGCATAATAATATCCTCATCCTAAAACTTACTATTCATGGCACCTAAAAATTATCCAGAACACCCTTTACGATGTCTTTAAAATCATCCTTCAACGAATAATGGTTGTGTTCCCTTGTCACGTCTATGCGTAAAATACCAAGCCGGGTGTTCATCAATCCTACCATAGCTGAGACACCACGGTAGTTCACATCAAATCCATGCTGTACCAGATTATTGTAGATGTCGTTCGTGGTATAGGTATCTCCTTTGAGGAACATGATAAGGACGTTCTTGCGCAGATTGGTCTCATCTCTGCGCAGATATTTTACCAATCTTTCTTTTACTTGATCTGTTGTTTGGCTCAGTGTTAACCACCAATTACTCATTATTGTATTAGAATTAAGGATAATTATGTTCTTTTATTGGTTAATAAAAGTTAGCGTTACTATTAAAGCCATCTACATTATCAAGGGGTGTTTTTTCAACCACCATCCGTTCATATGTAGGATAACATTCTTCGTACCAGGCTGAAAATTCACTGGCAATCTCATCCGTAATATCCTCAAGCACCCACCAACCCAGTTCCACCCTGCCATGTTTGCATGCATACAGGTCCCGGGGCACGTCCAGTTGCTCCAGAAGACCGGTGATACGTTCTACCTCTCCTTCCACTACACCGTATAGCAGAGTGCCATCAGGAGTGACCTCATCAAATTCACGGGCTGTGGTCCGCGCGGTGCGAAGCAGTCTTTTGCGTAATTGTACGCTATCCTTGAAACTGGATGAACAAAAATGTACATGCAATCCAGAACAACTTTCTACAATGGCCTCTGCTGTTTGCCTGCTACCTGCAACGGCACAACCTTCATCATCAACGGGGGAAAATCCCTGTTGTTCCATTGCATTTAAATTGGTCGGGGAAAACTCCAGTTCGTTGAGGTTGAGGAATATGCTATGTGCCAGGGCAAATACAGCCACATGATGCAGTCCCGGAAGTGACGGAATCTCAATACCCACATCCAGACCCACATTTTTTGCATCTTCAACGGATGTGGCATGATCGCTACCCTCAAGCCGGTCCCAAATATCCAAACCAGGATGGAAACGTATCTCGTCAAGTCCGGCTGAGTAAAGTTGTTCCAGCATTTCCCTGGAAGGGGTACCGGCAGTGTAGAGATGTATGTGGTGTTCAGGTCCGAACTCATGTTTGAGCAGTCGTATGTGATCCAGGACCCGCCCCAGCACTAAAAGGGGTTCACCTCCGGTTATCCCTGTACCCTGTGCTCCCATGCTGTGCGCTTCACAGAGTATGTCCTCGTTTGAAAACACCGGTCTCTCATTGGCAAAGGTAACATCGTTCTGTCGCTTTTCCTCTGATACCGGACAGTAGAAACAGTCACGATGGCACAATCCGGTTACGAACAGTACCATTTTTGCACCATCCCGGCAGAATTTGCAACCTCCGGGCAGGTAATTGTAGAATGAACCGGAATTAGTTTCATATTTCATGGTAACCCTCTACATGTTTTCATAAATATTATATCTATGAGGTTACACAAAGATAGTAGAACTATGAAACAGAGGATCTGAAACAATATCTCCGTTAGCAGATGTCAGTTATGACAATGAAAAAAATCTTACCTGTATTTTTTACACTGGTGCTGGTATTCGCAGCACACACGCATGCAACCTCTGAGTCTGTTCCATCAAATATCTGGGAGTTCACGACAGACTATTATGACGTCATAGGCGAGCCGGGTCTATCTGCATCGTTAGTCGGCGATAACGAATATAATGCGGGTGATAAGGCCACATTGTTCATCCAGTTGATGAATGATGGACTTGTCTTTGGATTCAGGACCGAAAATACCCCGTCCAATGCCGATGAAACAATAGACGCCCAAACCGAACTGGACAAGGAATATGATGTGACCACCGCCCTGAACATCAGGGGAACACTGGAAAACGTTCATGGTGCACCTGTAAAGGTCCTGAGCGGGGTTTTGCAGGGTGGGTCGCTACGGGAAGGTGAGGTCTCGACGCCCATGGAGTTCGATATCGAGATATTCAACAATGCTCTTTCAGGTACCTATCAATTTGCCCTGAACCTGACATACCAGTACCAGTACGATGTTAAAGTGGATGGTTATCCGGACCAGGAGTATGATTACTGGTACGTTACCAGGAACCAGACGCTACCTGTAACGATAATAGTGAAACCCAGGGCATCTTTTTCGATAGAGAATGTCACTGCGCACTCAAGACCCGGTGACCAGACCGTGCTCTCCATAACCTATAAGAATGTAGGGGATGAGACTGCACAGGATGCAGTGGGCCGTATCAGTGTGGTCGACCCCTTCAGTACCACTGATGACCAGGCATACATAGGTACACTGGCACCGGGAGATTCATTCCAGGCAAAGTACAGGATAAAAGTAGACGGAAATGCACTTCCAAAGACCTATGGGATCAATACTGAAGTGAAATACCGTGATGAACGGGGTGATATCCAGATCTCTGATGTCATGAAAGCGCCGGTCCCGGTCTATGAAGATATTCCCTTCAGTGAAAAAATGGGGAACAATGTATATTTAGTAGTGATTGTGATCGTAGGGGTATTGGGACTGTATTACTATAAAAGACGAAGCCGTACAAAATAAGTATACCTTTCCACCGGTTCTTTTCCGGAGTATGTTGTACTGTGAGGACTCCTGACCCTGTGTCAAATTTTATATACCTGTCAGCCCCACTATATACTGGAGTGTTACGATGCCAGAACCTGAATACGTCATATTTACCGATATGGACGGCACCTTGTTGGACCATACCTCGTATTCATACGAGGCTGCGCTGGAAGCCCTTGATCTGATTCGTAAAAAGAACATTCCACTGGTGTTTTGTACCAGCAAGACGAGGGCAGAACTCGACGTTTATTCTAAACAACTGGAATTATACCATCCGTTGATATCCGAGAACGGTGGGGCCATATTCATTCCAGAGGATTATTTTGATTTTCCCTACGAGTACGATACAATATCTGACCATTATAAGGTCATCGAACTGGGTGTGAAATATGACATCCTTACAAAGACATTAAAAGAAATATGCACCGACATCCAGTGCCAGGCCATAGGTTTCGGGGACATGGATATTGATGAAGTGAGCATGGATACAGGACTCAGTACAGAAGCAGCAGCACTGGCCAAACGCCGTGACTATGACGAAGCCTTCAGGGTATTGAGTCCCGCGCCAAAAGCTGACGAACTGGAACGTGAGATTGTCAGGCGTGGTTTCAATTATACCAGAGGTGGACGGTATTACCACATCATGGGCAACAACGATAAAGGGGGGGCAGTGGATATATTGACCGGACTGTACCACCGTATGTGGCCCGAAATCAGGACTATAGGTATTGGTGACAGCCTGAATGACCTGCCCATGTTAAAGGCAGTGGATATTGCTATCCTGGTGCAAAAACCAGGTGGTATCTATGACCCGGCCGTCATACATCCAGGGATCAAAAAAGGAGATGGTATTGGTCCTGTCGGATGGAACAGGGAACTTATTAATATTCTGGGATGAAATATATGTCATTGAACTGTTCATGTCGTAAAGTACATCGGGAGTGATAAATAATGATTCGACTCGGCAGCATGCTGCCACAGGCACTTATGATAGGCATATCGGACCTCGTCGATATGGTCGGACCTGAAATGACCGTTAAATGGTTAATCCGAATTGGAAGAGAACTGGCAGAAACGCAGGGCCCTGGATTAGAAGGGGATCCGGAAGGAGATTTAAATTACCTGCTATTGAACCCGTTCTCAGACGAAGTAATACGATTTATTGATATGTTCGGTGAACGACCGGAAGAATATCACAGGATTGAGGAATATGTAAATGAACGCGAAAAGGAGAATAAGGATATCGTCGAATGTCCTGCAGTGGCTTCCGTTATTTGTATTATGCATCATGCCTACCGCGTAAGAAGAGCAGAAATGGCAGGTATGAGAACACTGCACCTTGCCTGCAGGTCCCCTGCAACCGGTAACATACCAGTCTATAATGAAGAAGCAATTGCCAGAGCAGGAGTGAGTAAAGAAGACGTTGATTCGATATTGGAAAAAGGAGTGTGTGTTTTCAAGTTTATCAAGGAGGATTGAAATCGATGGACCTCAATGAGGCAGATAAACTTTATATGAACTGCATGAAAATCCTGATCGAAAATCAACATCCTAATGGCGGGTTCTATGCCAGCCCGCCAGGAACCAGGTATCCATTCATCTACCCCCGTGATCATTCCATCTGCATTCTTGGTGCTGTTTCGGCAGGATTACTCCCCGAGGCAAAAAGAGGACTTGAATTCATACTTGGCTCCCAGAAACCTTCAGGTGAGTTCAGCCAGCGGTATGATGTGGATGGGAACGATACCAGTTACAAGGATTTGCAGATAGATGGTAACGGCCTCATCCTCTATGCCCTGAACAAGTATCTCAAAGCCACAGGCGGTATGTTCTTTGAAAGCCTTGCCGACCGTGCATTTTGCGAACAGTACTGGGAAGTCATTGAAAGAGCAGTTAATTTCATATTACAGAATAAAAATGAAGAGGTCAATCTCATCCATACCATCAACAGTATCCATGAATATCCGGCATATGAACATGGATTTGAGATATATGCCAACTCCGCCTGCTGTGCAGGACTTTTAAGCGCAGTGGAGATAGGGGAGGCACTGGGCAAAGATGTCGGAGAATGGCGGCTGCAGTCCGGGCTGGTCAGGGAGGCAATCCTTGAACGGCTGTACAGTCCCAGACGCAGGTCATTCATAAAGTGTATCCGGGTGAAATATAAAAGCAGTAACCCTATCGGGTACGATGCTTATGCATCCAGCGTTATCGATGTGGATGCTGTGGAATATGCTCCTGCACTGTTCGGTCTCATCTATGAACATGACCTGAGGAATGTAAACACGGTAAAGCGCATCGATAAATTACTGTGGGATGAAGAACTGGGAGGGTTGAACCGGTATCCTGAACTCTGGGACCGCAACAACGGAGGGTATGGTCCATGGCTTCATTTTA
>JAMJFV010000049.1 GCA_023544495.1 ANME-2 cluster archaeon | reverse complement strand
CATGCCCGAAAGAAGGGCGTGGAGTATCTCGGCTTTCATTTCAACGGACGCTGGAGGCGGCCGAAGGATAAAGCGGTAAAGAAGTTCAAGGCAGAGATTAAGCACAGGACAAGAAGACAGCAGCCTAAGAACCTTGAAATGGTGATAGCCTCTGTTAACCCGGTAATTCGGGGTTGGGGAAACTACTTCAAGGACGGTACTGTGAAGAAGCGGTTCGAGGAACTGGACGGATATGTCAGGGGACGGCTTCGGAGTTTTAAGGCGAAGAGGCGTACCTGGAAAATTCTTCTGTACACGATTCCGAATTCAAAATTTGGAAAAATGGGTCTTGTTTCACTTAGTTCATTTCTTGAATAATCCATCTCCTGCAATGGGATAGTCCAAACGAAAGCCGTATACTGGAAATCGGTACGTACGGTTTGATGAGGAGGCGGAGGCCGTAAGGCCTCTTCTTTACTCTACTGCAAACGATATGTGTTCTCATGCATCTTTAGGACATCTTGAACCAGAACTACAATCGTAAGTTAAATTTGGGCACGAATATGGACTACACAGTGCAATCACTATCATTTGCCATGTTCGGATAGATATTGTTCTATCGCATGTCTTGATGAATACCAAATCTTCCCCATTTTTACCGCATCCAGAACACCCTGCCTTGCTCTTAGACTAAGGTATTCTTGAGAATAAGGTGTATCTCCAGCAAGTACTTTGAGAGGGAGCATTTCATTAGGTCCACCAAAGATGGAAAGATACATAGTTAGGCTCTCATCCACAGCCTTTGCAATGAAATTGGCAAAAGGACCAAGGTTTCCTGCATCTGCTGCTCTCAGGAATCTGTAATATTTCCCTCTATCCTCTATTTTGAGAACTACTGGCGTATAACCCTGAGCAATCAAATACAGGTTGGTGAGCAAGCGAGAAACTCTGCCATTACCATCTATGAAAGGATGGATCTCAACGAATCTATGATGAAGAATAGCAGCGACCTCAACAGTATGGTTTTTATACTGAGCAATTCTTTCAATAAGATCATCCATCAGCTTAGTTACTTTTGACCAGTCAGGCGGAGTTTTGGCCGACCCAGTTATTCTTACGTTCTTGGTACGATATTTTCCAGAATCTTCAAGAATTCCTGCAGTAACTACTTCATGAATCTGCTGAATTACAACATGGTTTATCGGCTTTTTCTTCTTTGCAATATCCTCTATTAAATCGAATGCTTTGGCATTATTAGTTGCTTCAAGGTGCTCACGCAGTGATTTTCCACCGATGGTAATCCCATCTTCAAGAACAAGTTTTGTTTCTGGGAGTGTCAGAGTATTTCCTTCTATTGCATTTGAGTGATAGGTATGCAATAGCCTCATTTCTTCATGCAGCTTTCTTACAGCATCGGCTGGAAGAGGGCGCAGTGAGTTTATCCTGTGCATTTTTTCATTTATACGTGAAAGAAGCTTTTCCTGAATTAATGGTGTATCGGTATTGGACATAATTTAATGTATCCGATATGATAATTACAATATATATCGATATCGGTTAAATTTAGGATAATCAGATACTATATTATTCCGTGCCCGCGGCGTGAGAATGAAGGAATGAATGAGGTCTGGAATCATTTCAAATTCAAAATTAACCACAGAGTGAATGGGGGGCTGAGAGTCACAAACAGCAATTGCTTTTATTCATTTAGACAGGATTAACAGGATTTACAGGATAGATTAGAAAGATTTATCCTGTAACCCTGTAAATCTCGTCTAATAATTACAAAAATTATATATTTTAACAGCCATGGTGGAGAGCCCCACCGCCCCCACCAGTGGCCAGGGCCAGTTGGAAGGCGGCAGGATAATGAAGGAACGAGTGAAACCGGAATCATTTCAATATTAACCGCATATGAACACAGATAAACGCAGATAAAGGTTAATATTGACGTTATTTTTAAGTATATATATCTTTATGGCATTATTATTAAATTTTACAGCGTATCTGCGTTCATCTGTGTTTATCTGCGGTTTAAAATAACATAAGATTTATATTTTGGCAGATATGGCGGAGGCCACAGCACCCACCAATGCCCGAGGCCGCCGCCCGCATGCAAAGCATCCGTGCGCAGGCTGTGGTGTCAAACGGGAGGGCGACAGCTTTATGAGCAGTTGATTTCAGCCAGGCAGGGAAGAAACGGATATATTGAATGACAACATCCTATTTCGGGTATCCTGTGAGGGAGCGGTCCAGCCTCACATTCAACCGAAAGGTATAATGGTACGTTCATCTGTGGTTTATATATTTTTCTATTGACGGGTTAAGCACATCTTTTAATTATTATAAGTTTTGCAAAGAACTATAATTTTCATCAAACAATTGAGGATTGACCATTACAATAGCAGCTTTTTGTAACAACACAGAGGAACAAATCAAGAGACAGTCAAATGACGGAAGAATGGAATCGACTTTACTGCATAGCCGAAAAGTAAAAACCACTGGATCAACAGAGTGAAAATTATGAATTTTTTCAATTCTGCATACAAAGGCAGTCCCCCATGGGATATAGGGCGTCCCCAGAAGGAAATCATCCGGCTCGCAGAGGAAGGCGAAATAGGCGGAAAAGTGCTTGATGTGGGATGCGGGACAGGAGAGAACGCATTATATCTTGCTCATCTGGGTTTTAAGGTGTGGGGGATCGATGCAGCACCATCTGCCATTAAAACAGCAAAAGAGAAAGCCAAAAAACGTGGAACGATCGTAAATTTTCTCGTTTGCGATGCCCTTAAACTTCAATTACTTCAGAATAAGTTTGAAGCTATAATTGACTCAGGCCTGTTCCATGTGTTCTCAGATGAGGAGCGTCCGGTTTTCACTGCAAGTTTATATTCTGTGCTCTGTCCTGGCGGCAGGTACTTCATGCTCTGTTTCAGTGAGCATGAGCCCGGATCATTCGGGCCGAGGAGGGTAACACAGGCCGAGATACGGGAGACATTCAGCAAAGGCTGGAAGATAAATTATATCAGGGAAGCAGAGCTTGAAACAACGCTTGGTACCGTGAAGGCCTGGCTGTCCTCTATTACCCGTCTGTAGATTACGTGTTTCTATTTTAGCTGAATTTCAGGCTGCTGTTTGCTTGAATGATCCGGATTCCCTGGGGAGGTATACAGGGTAATTTCCAAAAGGGTCCTGCATGGAGTTTATTAAGTGATCTACATAGTAATTAGGGTCCTCCCTCAACTATTGTTCAGCGAGGCAAATGGAATCTTTGGGACTTATTGTTTATGGGGATATTGTGGAGGACACTATAGTAATTCATGCAGCAATGCACCGATTGGTTGATACGTGCGTGCTTGACAGAGGAACAAATACAGCAACTGTGAAGAGGATCGTACATAATTTAGGTCACAATGTTTGCAACCCCCATTGTAGTTTATATACTACACAAGGTTTATTAATTCCCAGACCAAGAGTTGTTAGGGGAGGTGAGTAACCTTTGACTAAGGAAATAAACTGTAAAAGATGTAATTTTATGATGCGGAGCGAGAACGATGATGAGCTGGTCTCGTTCGTGCAGCAGCATAACAAGAATATGCATGACTGGGATACATCAAAAGAAGAGCTGCTCAAGGCTGCAAAAGAGGTGTAGATGATGCAGACGTTGCGAGCATTAAAAGGAGCACACAGTGACGACTCCAACCGGTGAAGATGTTCTCATCTGCGTTAATGTTAGGATCATGAAGATTTCAGTTCCTTCTCAATGCTGCTGTCAAATGTCTTCTCGTTTCTTTTTTTCATCTCTTTGGACTGGATTAGGATTATTAATATTAAATAAATGGACATATCTTAAAAGCGAAGAACCTCTAATTAAAAGGGACGAATCAAATGACAGAAGCCAGTATATTGGCAGATATATGAATCTCATAGGGAAGAGTGGGAGAAACTGTACAATGGGAAGATAATCGCCATAGATATCGATGCTAATGACCTGTATCTGTTGGGGAACATATCGGCGATGTCGATCTTGAAGCCAGGAGAAAGCGGCCGGGTCACAGGATTTTCGTGCGCAGGGTAGGTAAAAATCCCGCCGTTGTCCGTCTGCGGAATCGAAATTATGCCTGAAAAAGCTGCTTTCGATTATATAGACAACGATCCGCTTGTTCAGGTCGCCCTCATCAACCCTGTTTCTAATAAAAAGGCTTATGCATATCTCGATACTGTTTCAGACACAGTTATCATACCAAGAGACCTGAAACCGGGGCTACAGATGCTCTACCCTTCCAGTGTTTGTGCGGTCGGAGACCCACTAGTGTCATGTCAAACATGTGAAGTCGTAAACATTATATCCTATTTTCTCCATATTAGATCTGAGGGGATTCAATATGAAGAAATATATCGTGACACTTTCCAAAGACGAACGCGAGACTCTTGTTGCACTTTCTTCTAAAGGCAAACACAAATCACAGAAAGTTCTCAATGCACTTATTCTACTTGGATGTGATGAAGGGAATTATCAGACGAAACGTTCTACCAACGAAGAAATTGCCCAGGTTTTAAACATAAGTATGAGGAAGATTGACCGTGTGAAAAAGCGTTTTGTCATAGAAGGTTTTGATGTTGCCCTCCATGGGACAACAGGTAACCGTACTTATGATAAAAAAGTGGATGGTGATTTTGAAGCCCAGTTAGTTGCATTGAGTTGCAGTGAACCACCCGAAGGCTTTGCGCGATGGTCTCTGAGATTATTGGCTGACAAAGTTGTCGAGCTCGGTTATATTGAGGACATCTCCCATGAAACGGTACGCAGTGTTTTAAAAAAAACGAAATCAAACCTTGGCAAAGAAAAGGATGGGTAATTCCACCTAAGCAAAACGGTAGCTTTGTTGCAAATATGGAAAGAGTGTTAGATGTTTATAAGCGTCCTGTCAACGGCGGTGTAACACTCCTGGATTGTCATATTATCGTTATATTATTAACAGTATTCCTTTACTGCATCAATAAATCTTAAAGGGTCGATGGGCTTCTCGATATAACCATTACAACCCGCAGCCAGAGCTTGTTCCCTGTCCCCGAACATAGCAAATGACGTGACCGCGATTATGGGTATGGTTCCACAACAGGGCATCTTGCGAAGCCGCCTGGTGACAACAAGACCGTCCATGTCTGGTAACTGGATGTCCATCAGGACCATATCAATTCTTTCCAATTGTGCCAGATCCAGTCCCATCTGGCCGTTCGCTGCCTGTACCACAGTATATCCTTTCTTCTTAAGGATATAGGTTATAAGGTACATATTTACCGCATTATCTTCCACGATCAATATCTTCTTACTCATTCCCACCACTTACCCGATGAACAGGAATTTTAAATGTGAACTCGCTGCCCTTCTTGAACTCACTCTCAGCCCATATCTCCCCATCCATCATATCCACAAGTTTCTTGCACAGATATAGTCCAAGACCAGTGCCTTCGGTGGTCTGGTCTGTGTTCATATGTATCTTGGCAAAGGGCTTGAACAGCCTGGGCATATCCTCTTCTCTTATCCCGATACCGGTATCTTTAACACTGATATGGATATCATCGCCTATCTGCTTGCCTGAGATATCAATGGACCCTTTATTCGTGAACTTGATGGCATTACCGATAAGATTGATCAATATCTGGTTGAACCTTTGCTTGTCATGGAACAGTAAAACATCTGGCTGTACATTAACACTGAACTTTAGTCCTTTGTCAGTCGCCATTTTTTCCAGGGACCCACACACTTCACTGACATCTTCATCCAGCAGGAAACTTTCCGGGTTAAGACCTATCTTGCCAGCTTCGATCTTGCTGACATCCAACAGATCATTGATAAGGCCAAGCAGGTGCTGCCCGCTGTTGAAAACCATTGTCAGCTGGTTGCGCTGCTCGTCTGTGATATCCCCTGACATTCCTTTCAGGATTATATCGGTGAATCCGATGATGGATGTGAGAGGAGTGCGCACTTCATGGCTCATGGAAGCTAGGAACATGGTCTTGAGCTTGTCAAGCTCTTGCAGAGATATGTTTGCTTCATGAAGTTCCTTGCTTGCAATTTGCAGCTGGATTGAGCGCTCTTCCACCAAATCCTCAAGGCTGTCGCGATATTTCTTCAATTCTTTTTCAGATTGCTCGTGTTCGGCAACTTCAGCTTGAAGCGCCTCATATATAAGCAAATTCTCAAGAGCCATACCCACCTGCACACCCATTTTTTCAAGCAGGGAGACCTCATCGCTATCCATCTCCCGGTAGGGAGATACCATCATATCGATCAAGCCAATTACCTTCCCCGTGGACCTCAATTGAAGGGTAATGATACGGCTCCCAATCAATTCATGGTCTGATTCGGTTATGTCAGGGATGCGTGCAGAGAGTGGCGAAAAAATGACTGGTGTTTCAGCTTTGATGGCTTCCTGGATAGAAACATTGTCTGGTAAATGCTGTATTATAAGGTCAAAAAATTTCTGCGGCTGGCCTTTGCATAATTGAACGTCTACTTTTTCATTCCCCTCTTTAACCAGATAGAAGCACGCGCTTTCAACATCCATTATTTTAATGATCCGATCAAATGCGTTTTCAATTAATTCATCAGAGTTTGAACATTCACATAACATCCTGTTAAGTTCATATAATGTAGCTATTTCCCAGTTTCTCTTGTTGATCTCTGCCTGTATCCGGTTTTGCTCGGTAATATCACGGAATACACCAATATGGGCTGTTAATGCACCGCTCTCTTCTATTGCCGGGGAGATAATTCCTTCAAGATGCACTTTATCATCCTTTTTATTGACCAATTCGATCTCAAAGGGCTCATGTGAAGCATAGGCCATATCAGGTATACATGGTGTATGTTGTGCATCAGGAGGCATTTTCCCGGACGAGTGGTCACAGCTCATTATCTTTTGCATCCTCTTATTGCAATAGATAACTTTTAGTCCTGGGTCCATTACCATTACACCGCCCACCATATCTTCAAGCACGGTATCAAGGAAGTTTTTGGTCAGTTCGAGCTCATGGTATTTATCTTCGAGTTTGTGGAACAGGCGTTCACTATACTGGCTAAGATAATCCTCATCTGTATCAGTGAATGGTTCTACTGATTTTATTAAACCCGCTTTATATTCTTCAATTACTTCCTGGATTTCGCTAAGCAGTTCTTTTGGTTCGACCGGCTTGATAATAAACCGTGATGCTCCCAGTGAGGTGGCCAGTTCTTTATCCTTTATGCCTATATAATGAGCAGTATAAAATACAAATGGGATATCTTTTGCAGTTTCAACTTTATTAAGTTCCCTCAGCAGGGTAAAACCATCCATTTCAGGCATCATGATGTCTGATATGATAAGGTCCGGTTTCGATTTATCCACTGCCTCCAGCGCTTCGATACCATTACTGGCCTCAACAGGTTCATAGCTATTTGAAACCAGCAGCTTCGAGAGCATTTTGCGGTCGTTTTTCTTATCATCCACTACAAGGACTTTCATGGTCTTCCCCTTTGTATTATTTTTTCAATTTCATCCATGATCGTAAGAGGATTGATAGGTTTTTCAAAGTAGCCATTACAGCCAGCTTCAAGTATCTTTTCACGATCTCCGGCCATGGCGTATGAAGTTATTGCAATGATAGGGGTATCTTTCATGGTTCCTATGTTCCTGATGCGCCTTGTTGCTTCAAGACCGTCTATATCTGGCAGCAGGATATCCATCAGGATAATGTCCGGATGCTCTGACGCCGCCTTTTCCACACCCTCCTCACCACAAGTGGCGAAGAGCGGCTCATGTCCGTGCTTTTTTAACACCAGGGTTATCAGTTTCATATTGACCGGATTATCTTCAACCACGAGTACCCTCATTTTTGCGCCTCCATTTTCAAGGGAATGATCAGGGTGAATGTGCTGCCTTTTCCATATTCACTGATCACATCCACAGCACCACCAAGTGCTTCCATCACAAGTTTTTTAGTGAGGTACAGACCCAGACCAGTACCTGATGTCCTGTCAGTTAGCGGTGATTCAAGCCTTACGAAAGGCGTGAACAGCTTTGGGATGTCTTCCTGCTTCACTCCAATTCCACTATCAGTTACAGATATGTTTATATTACTGTTAATACTTTTTGTTTGAATTGAGATATTACCTTTTTCGGTGAATTTTACAGCGTTTGATAGCAGGTTAAGGATGCTCTGCAGCAGTCTTCGCCTGTCCGATATCAAGGTGATATCCTCCACTTCCACTGTCAAGGTCAGTCCTTTCTCGTCAATATCATTCCTGACCACGGATACTGCTTCGTCCATGACCTCCCTTAGCTTGAACTCAGAAATAAACACGTCAAGTTTTCCTGCTTCTATCTTTGAAATATCAATAACATCATTAATGAGGTTTAGCAGGTGCTTTCCTGAAGTATGGACCATCTCAAGTTGTTCTGTTTGCTCAGGGTTCAATTCACCTGACCAGCCTTCTAGAAGGATACTGGTAAAACCTATAATAGAATTTAACGGCGTGCGCAGTTCATGGGATGTACGGGCTATGAACATGGACTTCAGGCGGTCGAGTTCCTGCAAGCGCTTGTTTGCATTTTGCAGTTCCTCTGTGGTGACATTCAGGTCTTCAACAACATTAACCAGAGCTTGCTGATTGTTTTGAAGATCGGCAGTGCGTTCACTTATACGTAATTCCAGTTCAGCATTTAGTTTTTGCATTTCATCTTTTATCTGCTTTTGCTCTGTGTTATCCCTGATGATCGCCATATCGGCAGGTTTATCATCGTATTCAATTAAAGTGGCATTTATCTCAACCGGTGTAGTTTGACCATTCTTTGAGATTATCCCTATTTCATATCTGTTGGGAACATCATTACCCATCATTCTTTTTTCATATCTTTCCATGACGATATCCCTGTATTCCAGAGAGACATAATCTAAAAATGGTTTTCCAACAATTTCCTCTTTTGTAAAACCTGCAATTTCGCACATTACTGAATTTACATATTTGAGAATTCCATCTTGTATAATAATAATACCATCATTTCCTTTTTCTACCAGAGTTGAATACTTCATCTCAGAATCTCTTAGATTTTCCTCAGCACGCTTGCGCTCTGTGATATCAAATACAATACCTTGATAATGTGTAACATTCCCGTTTTGATCACGCCGAATCCACGTAACATCATCAGTCCAGCGGATATCTCCCGATTTGGTAATTATTCGGTATTCCTGTCTAAATTCTGTAATTCCCTGTTCAGAATACATATCAACTTCATTACCAACCCGTTCCATATCATCACTATGGATAATATCAGTATAAGCAATATCCCCATCAATGAAATCTTGGGGCGTGTACCCAAATTGTTTTATGTTCTCAGATACGAATTCAACAGGCCAGCCTTCAGCATTGCGCCAGAGAAAAGCAATTACCTGACTTTGATTAATAATGAACTCCAATTCTTTTAGTTTTTGTAAAGCAATCTGCGTCTTATCATCAGCTTGCTCAAGATTCTCTGCCATCCGGTTAAAACTTGCAGCAAGTGCCCCAATATCATCATTCCTGTTTATTTTAACGCGGTCTGAAATATTTCCCGGACTGTACCCTTCTATAGTTTTTGTGAAGGTCTCGAGCGGCTCAACAATATGGCGGCTCACCAGGATATAAAGTGCAACACCTGCAAGAATGAAAAATCCCATCAGACCAAAGATTAGGGCAGATATGGTTCTTCGTATATGTTCATTTATGCGCGCATTTGAAAAACCGATCTCAAGACTACCGATGAGCCCCTCATTACCTATTATATCCACATTTACCACATCCAGAGATTCCACAGGAATATCTTCTTTTGCAGATGTGCGGATTAACGTTCCACTCTCATCGCGCACGGTAATATATGCAACACTATCAAATTCTAGTGTTGATGTTATTGTGCGCTCCACCAGCTTGTAATCGTAGAGTTCAAGCATGGGTGCAAGGGAAATTGACAGGGATTCAACTGTTGTTTCCTTGTTATTATCATAATTCGCAGTCATCTGTTCATGCACAAGATGTGACGCTATGAGCGCAGAGGCCGATATGCAGACAGTGACAATGATAATTATTAGCAATATCGATTTTGCTTTAAGGCTGTCGGATCGGGGGATATATTTCATTTATTCTCCCCCATAAAATGGTTGAATTCCAGAATATATTCGCTTCTTTTATCCCTGTAATCAGTTTCATTTTCAGGATTCAGGGCATTCAATTTGCTAAAGGGCGGTTCCCCTTCAAGAGACAACACATCATCATGTACCGAATACTTGTAACTCAGGCGCTGCACAAGTTCCTGTCCATCTTTTGAAAGCAGGAAATCCATGAACATTTTTGCTTCATTTGGATGTTTTGTTCCATTCATAATTGCAATTGGATTAAGAACCATGGGGATACCTTCCTCTGGATATATGCCATGTATGGAAGTTCCTTTTTTTATCCGGTAGCTATAGACGGTATGAATGCTAAACTCACCGGCCACATCTATTTCTCCATCAAGTAGTGCATTTGCCAGTTCTTCAGTCCTGTAGTATATTTTCGGTTCCTGTGAGGACAATAATGTTTCCCAGAATTGTACTCCAAGTCTTTCCCGGAGTATGTAATACTGGCCATACTGGGATCCTGCGGTATTGATATCTTCCAGCCCAATTCGCCCATTCCATCTCTCGTCCAGAAGGTCAGTCCATTGCTGCGGAGGGTCAGAGATTCGACTATCATCGTATGCCATGCATATACCGAATGCAGCAACCGTGCCCCAGTAATTTTGGTCTTTATATTCGTCAGAATAATATTCATAATGAGGGGATGCATATTCCATGAGATGACCTTTGCTCTTCAGTTCTATGTATGTCCCGACATCGGCAATGGTCAAGACATCGGCTTTTGACTCACCATTTTCAATATCCGACATCAGATGTTCTCTTATTATAAATGTGGAATTTCGGACAATTTTTACGTCAATACCTGTATCTGTGCTAAAGGCATTTGCAATCCTCTCTGCATGAATCAGGGGCATTGATGTGTACCATGTCATTGTGGCGTTCGTTGGAGTTGTGGTTATTGTTATTTCAGGTTCGTGCGGTTTGTTATTACCTGCGATATAACTATATGATAGAACAAAAAACATGGCAGATATGATAATCACCAGAAACATCAGTATAGATTTTTGCTTACCAATGATTTTCATGGTGTGTCCCCTTCCTCCTTCTTTTTAAGTTCTGCGATCCGTTTCTTCAGCTCAGTCATTTTTAACTCTCGCCCAACAAAAACTTTATTCAAGCGTTCAAGTTCGGCATTCTTTTTTTCCAACTCATCGTTCGCTTTACCGAGTTTGCCTGTTCGCTCCTTAACACGCTCCTCAAGTTCAAGATTCAACTTGCGAATCTCCTCCTCAGCCTGCTTGCGCTCGGTGATATCAAGTATCACAGCCAGAAACACAGTTTCTCTTGAATTTCGGATCAACTGAAGATGCACTTCTGCAGGATAGAGACTTCCATCAGCCCTACGATGGACGGTTTCAAATTTGATTATATCCTTCTCATCATGGAGCAAAGGTCTGACCAGTTCTTTGAATGACTTTTCATCATATTCCGGTTTGATGTCAAGTACTGTCATTGATTGCATCTCTTCAGAAGTATAGCCAAGGTTTCGAAGCGCACCCGTATTGACATATATGAAATAAAGCGTTTCGACATCAAAAACACAAATTTCATTCAGGCTTAATTCAAGTATGTGTGACAGCCGTGTGCGCTCAAACTCATCTTCTTTCTGTTTGGTGATATCCATAGCAATCTCAAGGCGCACGATACGCCCGTCACTCCACGGAATTGCACGGTCGCGAATCGAATACCAGCGTCTTGTGTTATCATTATAAAATTCCCATTCGTACATGCCAGCGGGCTTGCCCTGAGCATCCACCAGTTTTTCGTTGGTACAGAAATCACATGGACCGGACTGGCCTACCTGAAGAGTTTTCCAACATGTTTTTCCCACAACATCCCCGAAAGTGTCCTTTAAATATTTGTTTATAAACAGGATTTCATAGGTCTTCATATCAGCAACATAGACAATAGCATCAAGTCTGTTTATTACTGTTCCAAGCATCTCTTGTGACTCGCGCTGTTTTTCTTCAGCTTCTGCAATCCTGGCATTTGCTATTTTTCTGGATATGAACACTTCGGAAAGAAAATACACACCAAGCACCATTGAGACAGAGATCATAAGGGCAATGGAGTCAACTATCATTCCCCTGTAATATTCACTAAAACTGGGAATATACATGGTTATCAGGGATGAACTTCTTCGAATAGCCATCAGGATGAGGGATACTGAAATAAGGATCCATCCTTTTGATGTTCCTGTGACTTTTATAAGATTTAAAGCCAGAACCGCAGCTCCAAGCTGCAAAATGATGGATATAAAAAGTATTGCTGTCAGGTAATCAAAGCTAATACCACTCACCTCCTGAACAATACCTGCCACGTTTCAGGGAATGAGTTCCTGCTATGCCGTACATTTCGACTAAACTACGAATATAGCCATAACTGTAGCGGATTGCCAGACTGCTTTGCCCCAAAAGTAACAGCAGCATAAGAGGTGTAACAAGAAGTGTACCAACCAACACACCAAAAGCCACATAAATGTCTTCACGATGAATCATTATTAAGCACCTCATTTCCACATTTCCAGGTATTCCTCAGGTACATCATGCTTCTGGTAATTGTTTTTCAAATTTCTTTCACCCCACATTGTTTCACATACTTCAATTTCAGATGGTCTTAACTTTCATTTTTATGGTATATAAAGTATAAATTTCTCCTATATGTTGAGAAGAAAAGCAATCCCTCAAATATGAGGGAATGCCATGTATGTTTAGCAAGACATGCAAGAATTATTATTTCACCAAGACATAAAAACTTGCCGTCCTCTTTCAGTCCGAATGATATTTGAGGATAATCATAACTGGGACGCATTTAGCCTTGAGCATAAAGACGAACTTCGCGAAGTTGAGATTATCGAAGTTAACAAAATGCTATCCTGTAAGGATGAGAGTCGTGGTTACTTTACCTATCTCTGTGAACATTGTGGAACCTATCAAACCGTCTATTTTGGCTGTAATAGTCGCATCTGTACGAATTGTGGTAAGAATCATACAGATAAATGGGCAAAATCTCT
>JAMJFV010000048.1 GCA_023544495.1 ANME-2 cluster archaeon | reverse complement strand
CCGGTCATCCCCTGCAAGCCTGCTGTCCTGGATGACCCTGAGCATCACCGTAATCCCCATAAAATTCGAGAACACACCTGCCAGGATGAAAAAAGTCTGGTATTTTACCAGGAACAGGGCCGCAGCCGACAATCCCAGCAACGGCAGCACGTCGGTCAGGTGGTGAGCGCAGCATGCCGCCATGGAAACAGTGGACATGCCGCCCGAAGCTGCTACTGACGTGGTGCTGGCCCGCTTATGTGCTATCCTGATATGGGTATAGAGTCCGGCCTGTACTCCGAAACCCGCTGCCAGCAGCAGTATCCAGTACCACATTTCCCGGAACTGCTCCAGGGCATGGGCAGGCGAATTGGCAATAGCCAGGATGGCGAAATAAACGAACAGGAGTGCCAGGCCGCCGAAAATTCCAAATATCGCTGGTTTTTTCATAACAATATTCTATGATATTCTGTACTATCGGAGCTCATCGATCCTTTTGTTTATGGCATTGATGAGTGTTTTTCTGTTTCTGCCATTCATTTCCTTTTCAATGGTCTTCTCCAACAGGGCAATATCATCGATATCCTGGATACGGGATTGAATCTCCTTTACTGTTAACGATAGTATTCCCGGCAAACTTTCGAGAGATAGAGATTCTTCCTCTTCCGTCGCCATTTCCTTTATACAATTGATGATCTCAAGGGCAGCAGCTTTATACTCTGACCTGTGCTCGTCATATTCGTCCTCTAATATCAGACCCTTCTCCAGTTCGTGGTCAAGTTTGCGCAGTTTCTCAAATATCCTGAGTTTCTCATTCTCCAGTTCCTGTCTGGACATATGCGAAACATCAGATTCATATGGTTCAATGAATGTATCCCTCTTCCTTGTTCTGCGAACAGGTCTGTCAGTATCTGCTTTCCCCTTTTTTGATAGTATCGGATAGGCTAACACCCCTAAAATAAAAATCCCGAGCGCCAGATAGACTATCCAATCAGTTGTATCTGAACTGTTCCTTCTTGGAAGCGCATAGCCACTAACGGTAAAGAGTACCGTATCACTGGAACGCGGGTGAGCATACGTCAAAACATCGTAGTTCCTGCCTTCCATATCCTTAGTATCAGTGGCTATCTGCTGGCTCTTAAGGTCTATCCCGGAATCAGCATCCCCGAACACCATGAGATATGAGGAAGGGTACAGGATATCCTTTTCAAAGACAAATTCCTTTTCACCTGTATCAAGGTAATAGGTAATGGTAGCTTCTGTAGTGCCACCCGGCAGCAGGGGTTCCATGGGGTCTACCCATAACCGTGTGTCTTCACGCACCAGACAACAATCCATGATATCGCTCTGCACATCCTTTATCTTAAGCGGGGTTCCAATCCCTACGTGGACACCATCAGGTCCGTAAAAGGAAGTGTTTCCCATGTTCACGAACTGGATGTATTCCTGCACCCAGGGCCCGTTCGTGTCCTCTCCGATGACAATATGATCTGCCACTACCCTGATATTGGTATCCTGGGTCGTGGAATCATAAATGGTAATGTTTGCTACAGCGGAAGACCTGTTCAAAGTGAGATTTTCACTGTTATAGCCAACATACATGTAATCGGCCCGGGCCCGGTGTTCGGACAGGTCAACATTGGTAAATGTATAATGTCCTGATTCATCTGACGTTGTGCTTGCGCAGATGGTATTGGAACTGCTTATCAAATTCAGGGGAATGCCGGACACATCCTTACCTGAGGGATGTAGTACCCAGCCCTCGATATTCCCTGATAGATAAAAATCTGCAACTGGGTTCAGGGGAGATACCTTTTTGTGATGGGTACTGTCTTTGAATGAGACGTTTACCAGGTAATCACCCGGTTCTGTCTCGAAACGATAAGCTCCTGATGTGTCGGTCACAGTAGATGTTATTCGTGTGATCTGCTCATCTGCGACCCTGTTCAGTGTCACCTCCAGACCAGTACCAATACCGTCCCCAGAAGAAACATGCCCGCTTATGATCATACGTTCCTGTGCGTGGACCTGACCCAGTAAGACCACCAGTACTGTCATCAAAAGTACGGTCCTCGTAATGTCCATCCTCATTTTTCTTCCTCCGATAGCCAATTCTTTTCTTCCCCAGATCCTATTGCTCGCCCAGATCCTGTTGTTTCCCCTGATCCTGTTGCTTCCCCAGATCCTGTTGCTTCCCCTGATCCTGTTGCTTCCCTATATTCCTGGTATTCCATCTCAAATACCTCATCTTCAGACATTCTGTTCCTGTTCAATACAAAAAATATCAATAATCCACCTGCTATCACTCCAACCCCGGGCAATATCCAGAGGGACAGATCAAAACCCGTCTTCCCAGGTGTGGCCAGTATCTCATTTCCATAGGTGGATTTCAACTCATTTATGATCTGTTTACTGCTCATACCCTGCTTCACCATGGCACCGACCTCATCGCGAATATCAGCAGCTTCCTGGCAGTTGCAGTCCGTAACGATCATGGTACATCCGCACTGGCATTTCAGGTTGGAAGTTATCTCAACCACGTCAGGTGAATCACCAGCAGCTGGCAAGGCCAGCATCATCAGGACCGGTATCATGATTATTATTACATGTATTGTTGCTATTGTTCTCTTCATTGTGCACCCCTCCTGCGCCTGATCTTCACGCGTGCAGTAATGGCGATAATGGTACCCAGTGTGACCACATAGGCACCATACCACAGCACATTCATCAGGGGCAGGATCTTTACCTTCATTGTAGCACTACCACTACCTATCGACTGTACCGTAAAATGAACATCACTCAGGGGCCGTTTCCAGACCCACGGCTTGACCACATCCATATCCTGTTTTGGATAATATAACTGGGACGGAGTGATCTTTTCAATGAACTTTCCATTCTTATACGCATCAAGCTGGACAATATTCTCAACTTTATTTTCCAGTTGTTCCTGATCAAAACCCGTCATCACAAATGTGTATGCACCAACTGAATATGATCCTCCTGAGTGCATCGATACGCTCTCGGTCTGGGAATAGACTGATGAAGCACCTATCCCGATGACCAGCAGGACCATTCCGAGATGGGCGACATAACCTCCATAGGTACGCCTGTTGTCCCGGAACGTATGCCAGGTGCTGTGCAGTATCCCTTCTTTATGAGTTTTCTGCTGATGTTTTACGTTACGTGCCGAATCAAGTACATGGGTCGCTGTGGCAAAGACGCAACCTAAAACCAGTATCAGTATATAGATATTATTCCCACCCAGCAGCAATACGACCAGAGTAAGGAAAAAAGAAATAGCAGCAGGGTAGGTATAACTGCGTTTCAGGTTCAGTATCGATGCCTTGCGCCATCCGATAAGGGGACATATTCCCATCAGGATGATCAATGCCAGGGCAAAAGGCACATTTACCTGGTTGAAGAACTGGGGTCCTACCATGACCTTGTAACCTCTGAAAGCTTCGGATACTATAGGATACAGGGTACCCCAGATCACGGCAAAAGTAGCGCCTACGAATATCCAGTTATTGGCTATGAAACTGACCTCCCTGGACACTACGGATTCATATATCTTCCTGTTATCCAGGGATTCGTATTTCCAGATGAGCAATCCGATCGACCCTACCAGAACCGCGGCCATCATACCGATAAAATACGGCCCTATCTCTGACTGCCCAAAACTATGTACTGATGCAATAATGCCACTTCTGGTCAGCAGGGTACCCAGGAGTACCAGTTCGAAGGTGAGCAATATCAATATGATATTCCAGACCTTCATACCGTCCTTGCGTTCCTGTATCATAAAACTGTGGAAGAAGGCAGTCGCTGTAAGCCATGGCATGAACGAGGCATTCTCGACCGGGTCCCATGCCCAGTACCCGCCCCAGTTCAGCATTGTGTATGCCCAGTAACTACCGAAAATGTTGCCAAGGCTCAAAAACAGCCAGGAGAACAGGGTCCAGCGGCGTATCCTGTATATCCAGTCGCCGTTACCCAGGTACAGACCTGCCATGGCAAAAGCATAAGGTATAAAGAACCCGGCGTATCCCACGAACAGAGTAGGAGGATGGAACACCATGCCAGGGTCCTGAAGCAAGGGATTAAGTCCCTGGCCGTCTGGCGGTACGAAGTCCAGTCTGTTGAAGGGATTTGAGAGGAAGACCAGCAAGTAGAGGAAGAAGGTCTGTATGGCCATTAATATCACGACACTGTGTTTCAGCAGATCATCCCGGGGTCCCCGGTAGACCAGGATGGCTACGAACAGCGAAATCAACCATATCCACAGCAGCAGTGAACCGTTACCTCCGGCCCAGAAAGCCGATATAGTATAGAAAAGGGGGAGGTCGCGGCTTGAATACATAGCTACATACAGGTTCTGGAAATCACGGTTGATAAAGGCCATCAACAGGGAAATTGACGCGATCGTGATGAAGGCAGCTATCAGGTACACAGCGATTGTACCGCTTTTGAAATAATGTTCTTTCCTGGTGATGATCCCTGCTGTATATGCCACAGCGGTGAATACACTGAGCATTAATGCAATAGTTATTGATAATTGTCCTGAGTCCATGGTCTGTTTCCTCTCATCCTGAATTATTGTTCAAAAGTTTCCCTGGTGATCTCTGCTTCATATTTCGAAGGGCATTTTGTTAAAATAGCATGAGCCACCAGGGTATCGTTATTGTAAAATATCCCGGTGACCGTTACCAGTGTATTATCGGCCAGGTTATTTGGTATGGCATCGCTGTAAACCACATCAATGGTACTGACATTGTCTGTCAGTTTAAATGTGAGGAGGACCTTTTCAGGGTCCCAGTGAATACTTCCGGGAACCACGGTGCCGTTTACGTTCACTTTAGTCCCGTACATTGATTCGGCATGTGCTTTGACGTCGCTCACTTCATAATAAAAAGAAATGGAACTCGCAAAACTTGTATATGCAAGATAGATTACAAGAACTAGTATGATCGTAAAGCCAGCTATACGTTTAATTTTTTTATCCATTACTCTCGGAACATAATGAATGGATTTTGTTAATGCCCATTATGGTTTACAAAATGAAATAAAATCTTCACTGAATTTTTCGTTAAGAAGAAATAGCTGTACTTTTGAATTACATTGCCACTATCATTCTGTTCAATGTGTCGATATCGTACATATCGGCATTAATGACCACACGCTCGAGCCCGGCGGTTTCCATGCAATCGCTTTTCAAATAAACGGTGTTCCCCAGCAAATACAGGACAGGATATACCTCAAGCATTTCCGGGCTGGGCTGGGCGAATCCCGGGGGGGTACCAGAGAGGTCGAACATATCTACCAGCTCAAGTTCCATGGGACTGTTGCACCGACGGACGCAACTGGGCGGCTGTTCACCAAAGAACCGGGCAGTATGACAGGAACGAGTGTATGATACTGCAATAAATTCTGCATGTCCCGCCACCGTAAGCCCGGTCTTACGTGCTGCCCGGATGGTTCTGGATTCCATGTCGGTCTCCATAGCTGATATGCCTATATTTTTCATGAATTGCAGTGTCCTGCTGTAATTGAGATTCGTCTGTAAAAATGCTGATTTTACTTCTTCGGACTCATCCCGTACCAAATGGTCTACCCAGGGACATGCCTCGGAAGTGTGCACAATACCACGACCGGCTGCAACCGGTCCAAAACCGTCCAGCCCGCCTTCCCTGTACAGGGCATACAGCACCCCCACGTCATTGACCACAAGCCTGATGGCACGGGGGAGGCCCCGGATATATTCCAGCATCCGGTCATAGTGCTTTTGCGGCGTGATGGGAGTCACCACTGTCAGGTTTTCCACCTGTCTGGCAATGTTGTCCACCTGCTCAATGGATGGTAGCCTGTGCACGCAACACTCGCTGCCAATGCCCAGGCTGACCCCATGTTCTTCACACAGACCCAGCAGCCGGTCGAACTTTGTACTATCACTGGACCGTATCTCGATCACGGATCAAACCTCGTATTATAGTTCGTATCATTCGTCTATACATAGGAATCATTGATGGGTGTTTTCAGGTACTTGCACCTGTGCTGGTCGCACATCATCATCCAGAACGGTATCTCTTCCAGCACCCAGGTCTTGATCCCGGCCGGCGTGGCACCGTCTTGGACCATATCAATACCGCTGCGGTAGGTCTGGACGATGATCCGTATCATTTCGGGATTCATGCACCTGCCTACCACTTTGAGTGCCGATACCCCTGCATCCATCAACTGTCCCAGGCTGCATAGCGAACAATCAGTGCCCGCATCCAGTATGGCATGCAGCCTGCCGTCTTTTGATACCCGGTAATTCGCCCTGCAGGGTAATCCCAGACTGATAGCCTCGTCGGCATTGTGTATCAGATGGCAGGTACCGTTGATATTGGAACACCCGAACTGCCCGAACACTTCGAGTTCCACACCCAGGCCCGATAACTGCCTTATCTCGTCCATGGTTATCTTAAAGGGCAGAACCACCTTGGCCACGCCCATACCAGCCAGCATCTCTATCTGGCCCCGGTTAAAATTATTCAGCAACACACTTGCATGAATGGGTAATCCCATATCCATTTCATGCAATAACGTCAGGGCACCGAACTCGCCAACGATAAGGGCATCAACTCCTGCCTCCACACCTCGTATTACATGGTCGAGATACATCTTTTCCATGGAATCTGCCATGAAGGGTGCATTGACCGTATAATCGACAAGCACGCCCCTCTCATGGGCAAAATTCACTATATCTGCCAGTTCGGCCCGGTCTTTAACATTGCAACTCCGGCCTCTGCCAGAGAGGTTCAGGTTCACCAGTCCCGGCGTTTCCAGGCCAAGATATATCTCATCAGCACCAGCCTCAATAACATTAACAGCAGTGGCCATGGACTCTGCCGGAGCCATGAGGTTCATTGTTGTTCGGGGTTTCATTGGATCATAATTCGTTAATAGTTTTTGCAAGGAGTGGTGCTACACTTACTCTGCTGACGGCTTTTTCAATCGTATCGGTGGATATCACATCTGCAACACCTGAACTACATAACTTGAGAATTGCATTGCCTGCCAGTACCGGATGGATGCAGGCAACATATACATCGGCAGCACCCTGTTCCCTGAGCATGCGTACAGCCTCTGCCATCGTACCGCCGGTGGACACAATATCATCCAGTATCACCACGTCCCTGTCCTTCACATCAAGGTTTTTTGGAGCGACCCGGACAGTGTCGCCGCTGAGCCGCTTCTTTTCAAGATGATCGCAATCTATTCCCAGTTCCTCTGCCGCTGATGCTGCCAGTCCTTTTGCTCCCGCATCAGGAGCCAGTAAAACGGGATCATGAAAGTGGTCCATGTCGCGTATATACTGCCCCATCAGAGGCGCTGCATCGATGTTCACAGTATTACATTGAAAATGGTCCAGCACCGAAGTTTCGTGTATGTTCACTGTTATTACATTCTCTGCTTCAATCGTCCGGGCCATGGCCCTGGCACTGAGCGCCTCGCCCCGGTTGAAAACTTTATCCTGTCTGGCATAACCCATATAAGGAATGACCACATGAACGCGCGCGGCAGTGCTGCAGGCGTCAATAAGTTGCAGTAATGCTACATAATCCGAATCTGTGGCCGTGCTCTGTACAATAACAGCTTCAGGGCCAATATCATCCATGATACGAATATACATTTCATGATCAGGGAACCGTTTGAACTCACATACCGCAAGTTCACATCCCAGAGCAGATGCTACCCTGCTGGCTAATAGCTGTGATGATGGTCCTCCAATTACCTTCAAAAGCAAATCCCTCAAATCTTCATTTTGTACAGGTAGTATACGCTAATACAGCATAAATCATGGTGTTCGTTGCCACATTGATATTCTTCAAAAAAAGATTGGACCGAAAAACCGGTCAAACAGCAATTGTGTTCAGGTTTAAGGATTTTGAAAATTGTTTCTCCACATCGGCCCTGTATAATGAGTTATACGTGCAAAAAGGTATCACTCTGCCGTCCGGCAGAGCATAGTGGACACCACAACGCTGTATCCTCTCAATGTCAATATTGTAGAGGTCCTGGAAATGCATAATGCCAACGAGCATCATTTTTCTATGAAATACCTTCGTTGAATTACCTGACCGGTCTACGAGCAGATTCAGGAACATCTTCGCGAAATCGATTCCATCAGGCACTTTTGAAGTGTCTACGTGCTGCTTTATACCTTTTGATAGTTTCCTTATCCCTTTCCACCTGAAATAGGTCTTCAGGTGATGAGCAGCCTTCACCTCAACTGCCAATTCTTCAATGTGTTCGAACAATCCTTCCACATCCACGAAATGTGTGACCGGGATCAGGTTATTTTTTTCATCCACATATATGTAGGCTCCTGAGCCGCAATGAGGATTTACCGAAAATTGAACATTATTTATATCTGACATTGCATCCGCTAAATGGGATAACGGCAGGATGAACGGTACAGGATAGAAATCATCTGCTGTTATCATACCGTCTGTCTGGTCTTCAATTTGTTTCATTACATCAGGTATGGTGATACGCTGACGATTCCTCTGGACATCATCTATCCGGCCTGCAAACGAAACCGGCTGGATGTTCAAACCTTTTATTATATCGATATTACTGGCTACAAAACGTATCATATCCCCTAGCTGATGATCGTTTATCCCTTTCACCACAGTAGGTACGAGGTCAATAGGCATCCCGGCTTCCCTGCAGTTCTGTATGGCCTTCAATTTATCAGGAAGGGCATTGAAACCCCTTGTCGCGATGTACGGTTCAGGAGTGATCCCGTCAAACTGGAGATAAACGGTCTTCAGTCCGGATTCAAGAAGGTTACTGCAGTATTCCACACTCTCTGCCAGTTTCTTTCCGTTCGTGGCAAGCTGGACGTGTTTGAATCCCATTTCCTTTCCCATCCTGATAAGCTGGAACAGGTCGTTGCGCATGGTGGGCTCTCCACCAGAGAACTGTATAGCATGACACATGACAGGTTTTTGGTTCTTTAGCCCGGCCATCATGTCCCTTATCTGTTCCATTGTTGGCTCATACAGGTAGCCGCTTACGTTAGCATTGGCAAAACAAATTGGGCACTGTTGGTTGCATCGATTGGTAATGTCGATGTTAGCTAAAATAGTGGAGGTCTTATGTTCTTTGCATATACCACAATCCTGGGGACATCCGCCATTGTTTCGATTGGTATTTCCTGCTACGCCAGATCCATTCTGCAGATATTTATCGAACCTGTAATACGATGGTATATCTCCCCAGTATATGTCCCTGTACGTGCCGTGAACGTGGCATGTCTTTTCTATGAGCATCTTTCCTTGTTCTTCAAATATGACAGCTTCAACAGTATCATGGCACTCCGGACATATCGATGTAGTCACTTTCATAGGCATTTACCCCCTTAATTGATATTAATCACTATATAATTCTTGTAAATAATTCTTTATAAATCTTTTTAAAAACCATGTTATAAGAAGAACAGTACATAAAACACAAAAACCAATCATAACTGCAGGAGGAACAGATCATCAGCACGAAAGATCCCAATCCCGGAAAAGAACCGGATTTCCTGATTCCAGGTATCAAGAAGAACGTGATCGTCCTGGGCCTGGTTAGCCTTTTCACTGATGTTGCCAGCGAAATGCTCTACCCCATAGTGCCGATTTTCCTCACAGTTGTGCTGGGTGCACCTATGACAGTGGTCGGACTTATCGAAGGGATTGCTGAAAGTTCGGCCAATATCTTAAAAGTCATCTCAGGCTGGTATACGGACAGGACTACACTACGCAAACCTTTTGTTATCGCAGGTTATAGTATATCAGCAATTTCTAAACCTGTCATGGCACTGGCATACGGATGGCCACTTGTCCTGGTAGCCAGGCTGATGGACCGTACAGGGAAAGGATTGCGCACTTCAGCCCGGGATGCCCTGATAGCAGATTCCTCTGATACCGCACACATGGGCCGGTCGTTCGGACTGCACAGGTCAATGGATACCATCGGTGCTGTTGCGGGCCCGTTCATTACGCTTGGGATACTCTTCTTCTCAGGCGATAACTACAGGCTGGTATTTCTTGCTGCCTTCATACCAGGACTTCTCAGTATCCTGCTGGTAACTTTTTATGTAAAAGAGCACAGGCGTCCGGAGGTCAGGAAAATATCCTTCAAGATATCTGATCTTGGAAGGGACTATAAGATATTGCTCATGATAACGGGACTTTTTGCCATGGGCAACTCAAGTAATGTGTTTTTGATACTCAGAGCAGAAGATCTGGGTTTTTCCCTGCAGATGGTAATATTGAGTTACATACTGTTTAATATCGTATCTTCCCTGGTCTCGTTTCCGCTGGGCACACTTTCCGATAAATGGGGACGGCGAAATATAATGAGTGCCGGATTTGTGGTATTTGGGATCGTGTATTTTGGATTTGCATGGACACAGTCCGGTATCTACATCTGGCCTCTTTTCATAATCTATGGTATCTACGAAGCACTTACAGAAGGTATTGGAAAAGCTTATGTTGTGGATATTGTCCCGTTGGAGAACAGGGGGACTGCCCTGGGGATATACCATGCTGCCACAGGATTCATGATGTTATTTGCAAGCATTATAGCAGGACTTTTATGGGATATTCTTACCCCTGCAGCGCCCTTTATCTATGGCGGCGGACTTGCACTACTATCTTCACTATCTCTCGTATTGTTCATGCCTAACAGGTAATGGGTCTTACAGGTCTTTTTTCATGATCAGGGCATCCTCACCGTCGATATAGTACCCACGTTCCACCCATGCCGGTATAAATCCTCGTCGCAGATAAAAATGCTGGGCAGGTATATTGCTCATCCTGACCTCCAGGCTGGCTACACGTGCCCCTTTCTCCCTCAATACGTCACATATCCTGTTTATTAACTGGGTACCAACACCCCTGCCACGGTACGTTTCTTTGACACCAATGGTAAAAATCCTGCTCTTACCGGGAACTGAAACAAAACCTACGGTATATCCTATCACTTCACCGGCATCTACGGCTACAAAGAAACCGCCCGGCACCTTTTCATACATTTCCATGTAAAGATGAGGGTCATGCTCATGGAAGATCTGACTTTCCAGTTTGATGACACTGTGGAAATCTTGTGGTTGGAACAGACGTAAGAACAAACAGGACACCTGGTACAAAACTATAGGTTCAATAGACCTTTTATTTCCAGACCATCTCCACCAAGGGCTGAAAGACGATTGGAAATCTCATTTACACTAATAAATATTTCGTTTCGGATTCCACCTTGAACGATCTCTTTTATAGCGATTTCCTTTTTCGTTATTCCATGAATAAAAATATCATTGATGACCTCTCCGTACTGAGAGGCAATTATCTTGATGCATTCGAATAACTCGTTATTTTCAATAGCATCTTTTTCATCAAGTTCAACTTTTACAAGAGTTCTGGTAACGATATTTTCCTCATTTCCAGCATAGTCTTCTACCTTTTGTCTGAGTTCGTCAAGTTTGGCAAGATCCAACTGTGGTGCCAGTTCTTCACTTTTTGTTATATCGATGGCTTCTTCATCAACATAGATCAGGCTGGTATCTTCAATATCTCCGGGAATCAACAGGTTCACCTTTTTGATGCCTTTCTTATTCTCCAGGTCCAACTGGAAATCCTCATCAATATATATGCGTTTTATATAAAAATCAGAAAGGTCAATGTGTTTGATCCTGTCCTCCTTATAGATCAGTCCTCCTCGTGACAGGATAGGAATGGATATATCAGTCACGAATTTTTTTACCTGCAATGGAAAATCAGCAAATGTGGTCTGGTAGATATATGAAAGCCCGCTCAGGTTCATTATGATCTTGCCTGTTATGTTTTCTGTCGTGCTGGTAACGTGTTTTACCACTTTTACATTATATACGCCAGACCAAAGGAAAGGTTCCAGATAATTTAGTATCTGGTTTGACATCTCAGCTACTTCATCTTTAGAATTTCGAGTCAGATCATCCAGTGCGATCTTGAACTGTTCTTTTTGTTTTTCCACACACTCAGTCCCGGATTCCTTCAAATTTTCCCTGCATTTTGCAGTTGGTTCTATGGAATACTTTGTAGTGAGCTGGTCAAGAGAAGTATTCAATCCTGACAAAAAAGAATTGAGCATTGTGATTTCATTCTCGAACTTGTTTTCTTCCTCTTGAATCTGGTTTTTCAATTCGATGATTCTATTTTCGATCGGTAATGTCTGCTCTAATATCAATAGAAAATTATGTAGGTCACCTATAAAATTTTTCTGGTAAGGCATTTCAGTGGAATCTTGAAACACAAATGTCATAGAAACTTCTCCCTTAAATTTAAGTGCAATTAATTGTTTAAAAAAGTACCTTATGCTTAATTATTGTTGTCCTGCAAATCCAGACATTATAGGTATAAATACATTAAGTTTAATTTTAATACAAATATTGAATGTATCATTCTTTATACAAAGTAGCACCATGAAAGTAATTATACCCGCTGCCGGAACAGGCACACGATTGTTCCCTCACACTCACACCAAACCTAAATCGATGGTGTATATTGCAGGTAAGCCTATTATAGGGCATATACTTGACAGGATGATAGACCTTGAACCTGAAGAGGTCATACTGATAGTCGGCTACCGGAAAGAACTATTGATACCTTACGTGAATGAGAACTACGGCCAGGTGTTCAATATTCGATTTGTTGACCAGAATGAAAGACTTGGTCTCGGACATTCCATATACCTGACCAGGGATGCTGTGGGCAATTCTGACATTATGATCGCTCTGGGAGATATGATATTCAAATCCGGCTACCTGGATTTTTTCGAGCAGCATAGGAATAACGGCGATTGTTCAGGTTCTATTGGTGTGAGAGAAGTGGATGAGCCGCAAAAATACGGGATTGTTGAACTGGAACCGGAATCTTCATGTGTAAGACATTTGGAGGAAAAACCTACAAATCCGGTGTCGAACCTGGGTATTGCTGGTGTATATTTTATCCAGGATACTCCACTGTTGTTCCAGGTGCTGGACTGGATGCTTGTGAATAATGTCAAGACACGGGGAGAGTACCAGTTGACCGATGCGATGCAGGAGATGATAAAACGCGGTAGCGGATTCAAGACCTTTACAGTTTCCAGCTGGTATGATTGCGGACATGCCGCCTCGCTCCTTGAAACGAATAAGGTGCTGCTGGATGAGAAGGAAAATTCGAACGGGAACTATGAGATTGTGGATTCGGTCATAATCCACCCGGTGGCTATCGGGGAAAATGTGAGGATGGTCAATTCGGTTGTCGGGCCATACGCTTCTATTGCAGGTGGTACGTTCATTGAGAATTCAATTATATCAAATTGTGTAATAGGAGAGCGAACGCATATATTAAAGGCAAATCTGCAGTCATCCATTATTGGTGATGATGCAAATATTGCGGGAAAACACAATTCTCTTAATATCGGGGATTCGTCCTCGATCGAGTTTTAGGATATTGATATAACAATATCAATCAAAAGGGGATGCAGTAACCCCGGGATTTAGTCCCTTCCAGGCCTAAATCCAACAGCCAGCATTATCCCCGGCATCCAGCGTATGTCCACCCGCAGGCAGGCACTCATGTAGAAGGGGTGTATGAGTATTATTCCCTCTGTGTGTTCGTAGTTAGAAGAGGCACCCCAGTAAATAGGGTATGGCAACA
>JAMJFV010000047.1:3287-13839 GCA_023544495.1 ANME-2 cluster archaeon | reverse complement strand
GTTCGTACATGAGGACGAGGCCCGGGATGACAGGACCCTTGCATGGCTGATGGAGCAGCGCTCACGGGAACATGCCCTGAACGTGGTCAGACTCATGTTCCGGCCCCGTGACCTGGAACATGAAGCAGGCACCGGGCAGAGGCAGGGATACGAGGATGTAGGTTCTGCCGGTCATTAGGACATATTAAAATTTATAGTATAATAGTAATAAGAAATAGTATCGGAGATCGCACTCATGAATAATATTAAACTGGGATTTGTGGTAGCAGAGTTCAACAGGGACCTGACATATCAGATGGAGATGCTCGGCAGGGAGCATGCAGAGTTTTTAGGGGCCACCGTGGCACAGACCATCATGGTACCCGGTGTATATGATATGCCGCTGGCTATCAAGAAGATGGTGAACAATCCCAACATCGATGCGGTGGTCACTATAGGTTGCGTTATCGAGGGACAGACCAAACATGATGAGATTGTAGTACAGCATGCTGCCAGGAAAATAATCGACCTGTCACTGGAATACGATAAACCGGTAACACTGGGTATTTCGGGCCCTGGCATGAGCAGGCTCGATGCCCACAAGCGGGTGGACTATGCAAAGCGGGCAGTAGAAGCTGCCGTCAAGATGGTGCAAAGGTTAAAATAATATACTAATCCAGAAGGGAGCCAATGGTATCAAGACGCCTGCAGAGCATTGAGGAATCGGCAACCCTCAGGATGACGAATCTGGCTAATGAACTTAAGCGCGAGGGACATGACGTCATAAGTTTCAGCCTGGGTGAACCAGATTTTGCGACGCCGAAGAACATTACCGATGCAGCAGTGGAATCGTTGCGGAGGGGCGATACGCACTATTCTCCATCCGTTGGCATACCTGAACTGCGCCTTGCCATTGCCGGGAAACTGAATGAAGAGAACAACCTTAATATTGAGCCGTCCCACGTTATCGTGACTCCGGGTGCCAAGCAGGCCGTGTTCGAGGCCATATTGGCGATGCTGGAGGAGGGCGATGAGGCCATACTGTTCGACCCGGCATGGGTGTCCTATGACCCGTGCATCAAGATAGCAGGCGGCAGGACGGTTTTCGCACCCCTTGACCCTGAGAATGATTTCAATCCTACTGATGTTGCAGGTTATATTACTCAAAAAACGAAACTCATCGTGGTGAACAGCCCGAGCAATCCAACGGGTGGTATTTTTTCCGGGAAAGTACTGCAGGAGATCGCAGATATTGCTATAGATCATGATATAACGGTGCTTTCGGACGAGATATATGAGAAGATCATTTACGATAAAGAACACGTGAGCATTGGCAGCCTCCCCGGCATGCAAGATCGCACCATAACGGTTAACGGTTTTTCCAAAGCGTATGCCATGACTGGCTGGAGGCTGGGTTACCTTGCCACGTCACATAAACTCTATATGTCCATGTCCAAACTGCAGAGTCACAGTGTCAGCAGTGCCACAACTTTTGTCCAGTGGGCGGGGGTGGAAGCTTTGAAAGGCGACCAGTCCTTCATCCCGGAAATGGTAACCGAGTTCAAGGCAAGGCGGGACTTGCTGGTGGATGGGTTGAACAATATAGGCATCAAATGCAATTATCCCAGCGGGGCGTTCTATGCTTTTGCTGATGTGAGCGAGTATGGCAATGGGGATGATGTTTGTGAAAAGCTGCTGACCGATGCCTTTGTAGCTGCTACGCCCGGGAGCGCTTTTGGTCCCAACAGCATGGACTTTATACGGTTTTCCTATGCAACCAGCCGTGAACGGATACAGACAGCGTTGGAGCGGATAGAGCACATACTGGGATAAAATGGCAATGTCAACCTTTTTGAGTCTAATGCCTTACCACATACAGCAGGAAAGCGGCAATAACAATCAGGATTATTATCAATGTCAGGATAATGGTACCTGAGTTTTTGTCCTGCGTCTGAATAATCGTTTCAGACGGTATACTTATATTAGCCACAACCTGTTCGATACCGTTGCTCAATACTGTGCTGTTTGTAAGACCCCTGAATTCCTGGTAAACAAATTGTTGGGTTGCATCTCTACCGGTTATTAACAATGAGATCGGGACGCCCCTCACATTGAAATCAAGTCCCGAGAGTGGATTTTCATCTAAATTTACATAGATAAATGCGATATTGTCGGAATAACTCTCCTCTAAAATATTAACTATTGGTGATTGTTCCTGGCAAAAATGACATTTATCCGAATAGAAGTATACAAATACGGGAGTATTATTATCCAGGTTGCTGTTGATCTTAGCCTTCAATGTCTGAGGAGTTTCCGCGGTTACCGTCCCGGTAATCAGAACGAACAGCAACAATGTTATGAAGCACTTCAGGATCATTCTGTCAGCAGTTATCATGGTGAACATTCTAATCCACTATTGTATAAAAAATGTGTGAAAAATATGTGACAAAGATTGTGCATATCAGTATCACACAAACATTGATCCATTTCTTTAACTGAACATATCGGTAAGTTCAGCTTCAAGCACATCTCTCATGGCACCATTATACCCGTGTCCGTTACCTTCCACCGGATAGAACGCCTTTGGCTCATCCGCTTTATCGTAGGTGGTCCGGGCCATTTCTATGGGGATGATCGAGTCATTGGTCATATGTATCATCACCAGTTTACGCGGGGGAAGCGTATCCAGGTATGTATCAGGGTCAATGGAGCGCAGGAACCTGGTCTTGTTCTCAGTGTTCTGGTCAGGATTCTGGGCGATCAGGGTCTCGACATCATAACCGCTGGTACTGATCCCTATCATCCCCTTAATGGAAGGGTCGAGGGCACTTGCAATAATGCCAAACCTGCCACCGTTGCTTATTCCGATTATGGTGATATTATCTGCGTCGATATCCTCGTACCGGCGCATCACATCAACGGCTTTGAGGGCATCATAGACCATCTTGTGTTCAAAAGGTTCTTCACCTTTATCAAACAGGAGAGCATCAACCATGATTTCTACGCCGCCCCTGTTGCGCTGATCAATGACCATGGAAGCATACCCCATCTCTGCCAGTTCTGCTGACAGCCCTTGCTCCCCTTCTTTGCTTACCGTGGCACCCGGAAGTATAAGAACACCGGGTACAGGCCTGCTGCTGTTGGGAATACGCAATAGGGCACTGATGATGGCATCCCGGCTTGAAAAGTTGATATGATCGAGGGTATGATCAGGTGTATTTTCAATGACCTTTGAATCAAACACGGGAATCCCTCGTTCCGGATATGACAAGACCCCGTCGTCGTCAACATTCCAGTCGAGTTTCGTATCATGGTTGCCCAAAGAGGTCCACAAAAATGCGATAAGGATTATGGCCGAACCAATCGCTATGAGAATTTTTGCCTTGTTAGCCCGTTTTTCAGTTTCTATCTGTTGCTGTCGCCGGGTATCTTTTTTGTGTTTGTTTTCAACAGGCCGGGTCCTTCGTTTCTTTGCCATCGGGTTTATTATATAGCCGGTGATATATCTCTTTTATGATTCGTTCTTTTGCATCACGATCAGTTCATTGATGCAGGCCACTGCCACCGGCGTGCCACCTCGGGTCCCGGTGCAGGTCATGGACGGCACATCAAGTTCGCGCACCCGCTCCTTTGATCCGGCAGCGTTCACAAACCCCACAGGCACAGCAACAATAAGTGTCGGCCTGATACCGTAATCGACCATGCGGGATACTGTGATGGCAGCCGATGGGGCATTCCCGATCACTACAATGGAGTCTTGCAGGTCCTGCCCCGCTGTCAGGAACCCTGCTGATGTCCTGGTAATACCCATATCCTGCGCCAGGTCATCGCTCCCTTCGATATCCAGCACGCATATCACTTTACAGCCATGTCCGGTCTTGATGATGCCCGTGCGCACCATCCTGATATCAGTGTATATCAGTGCCCCGGCAGATATAGCGTTCAACCCGGCCCTGATGGGATCATGCCTGAATACCAGCAGGTCCTTGAACCCAGGGTCACCGGTAGCAACGACGCAGCGCTGCCGTATCTTATCCTCGGGGCAGCTGTCCCCCACGATATCCCGGGCAACAGCTCGACCAGCTTCTGCGATGGTCATAGCTTCGGGGGTGGTTGCCCCTGGTTCGATACACCTGTGTACGAGTTCCGGGTCGATCTCTTTTGTATGATGCCCGGCCGTTCTGACAAGTTCAGTATTCATATTTCTTGTGATACCCCCTGGGCGTGATTATCTTTGAATTCCATATCCTGGATTCGCTATTACCGATAATTACTGTCGTGCTCATATCCACCTTGTCTTCATGGTCCATTGCTTCCCCCAATGTAGTAACGATCACAGACTCGCCCACCGGCCGCAGTGCATTTTGAACGATACCTACCGGCACAGAATCACCCCGGTGTCGCCTGATGATCTCCACTGCCATCATGAAGTTCGTATTGCGCTGCCTGCTCTTTGGATTGTAGATGCCAATGACCATATCAGACGTGGCGGCCGCTGTCAGCCGCTGTTCGATGACATCCCAGGGCGTGAGCAGGTCGCTGAGGCTTATGACGGCAAAATCGCTTACGACAGGTGCCCCAAGCAAACTGGCTACAGCGCTCAGGGCCGTTACACCAGGCACTACTTCAATATCCACATCCAGGTCCGTATGACGGGCCACTTCCAGCACCAGTCCGGCCATACCGTACACGTTGGAATCTCCACCGCTGACCATGGCTACCTTCCGTTCGCGTGCCAGTTCAATGGCTTTACCGGCCCGATCAACCTCTTTTCCCATGCCTGACCGTATGACCCGCTGGCCGGTTATCAGATGGTCGATCTGGTCCAGGTAGGTCCCGTTACCTATGATGACATCTACACTTTCCAGCACTTCCACGGCCCTCAGGGTCAGGTGTTCCGGAGAACCCGGTCCTATCCCAACGACATAGAGTTTCCCATTACCTTGCGATTGCGATTGTGACATTATTGTATACCTTTTTCTTCATGATGAGATTATGTTCACGGCTCAGCGCCAGTGCAGCAGGCTCACATACACCGGTCAGGCCCAGCCGCACAGCCCTGGAACTCGAGGGCGGGTCGAAGGAGTTAATAACATCTCCGGGGATGAATACGATATGCCCGCCGATGCTGCTAACTCCTTCGATAAGTCCTGTTTCGTGCTCCTTGACATCGGCTGAAGCGAACAGTTCCACGTCTGCCATGCTCAACCCGCATTCTGACAGCGCCGATTTGATAGCATGCACCACGTTGCCAGCGGCCACATCGCGCCTGGCACCTATGCCAACAATGACCCCTGTTTTTCCTTCACCTGCCTTTTTTTGCAACACGCTGACACAGGGGTCCACAACAACCATTTTTGGTCCGTGTATCTCAATTACCGGCAGGTCAGATCTCAGCAGGTGGGAATTGACGGCCCGGGTTGATTCCCTGTTCACAATATGACATCCTAACGCCTGTGCAGTCCCTTCAACCGAAGGACGTCCCAGACTTTCTGTAGCTGTTGTGATCACCGGATGTGCTCCTGTCCCTGCCAGGCGCTGCACCAGTTCATTGGCACCATGATGCCCGCCGCACAGGGCTATTGCATACTTCAGCCCGGCATCCACTACCACCACCGGAGGGTCGGTCCATTTATTGTCAAGCAAAGGTGCAAGTTCTCGCATAACAATACCACATGCCATTACCGCTATGACTGCCCCGTATTGTGCAAATGTAGTTCCAAAGGCGTCCCTGCTATAGGGGATAAGGTCTCCGCCCACACATTCCTGGATCTTCTCGGCAGCTTTCCGGTTGTGTTCAAGATGGATTATTCCGGTGCGTATAGATGGGACCTCCTGTAATGTACGGGATCAACTACTCCGCCGATAAGTATCATGGCAGAACGGGTAAGACCTGCCGCCCTGACCCTGGCCGCTATATCAGATACTGTGCCCCTGATGATCTGCTGGTCATCCCAGGAAGCATGGTACACCACTGCTGCAGGAGTGTCGGGGGGATATTCCACTGCCTGCATGACCTCTTCTATCATGTGGGTGCCCAGGAACACTGCCATGGTGGCGCCGTGTCTGGATAATGCTGCCAGGTCATCCTCTTCAAGGGTCTGGCCTGAGGGCCGGGTTATGATCAGGGTTTCGCTGACCCCTTTCAGTGTCAGCTGGGTACCAAGGGCTGCTGCTGTTGCGAAAATGGATGAAACACCGGGTACAACCTCCACATCCACCCCGTGTTTTGCCAGTTCATGCATCTGCTCGACGATGGCACCGTATAGGGAAGGGTCGCCGCTGTGCAGCCGCACGACCTTTTGCCCTTCCTTCACGGCTTCTGCCATTATGCTGGTGAACTCTTCCAGCCGCATTCCGTAGCTGTCGAGCTTACGGCCCTGTATCCTGTCAAGCAGTACAGGATTTACCAGGGAGCCCGCATATACGACAAGGTCAGCACTCTCAAGCATTCCCAGGCCTTTTACTGTTATCAGCTCAGGGTCACCCGGACCCGCTCCTACGAAATATACTGTGCATTTACCGCTCACGTGTTTTCCTCGCATGGATCATACTGAAATAATCTGCCCTCTCAGGCATATTTTCCCTGCCTTTTATGATGTTTTCATCTTCGGTGTATAACTTTTGGGCAAGGGTGAAATCGTTAAATCCCTCTTTAACCAGTCCGTTAACGATCTGGCCCGGGCACCTGGCTTTCAGGACTATCCTGTCAGTGACAGGGGAGCCGTCGCTTACCTGGAATGAAGATTCTATTTCAATACCGGCCCTGGCTGCAAATGCTGTGATGGAACTGATACCAGGGATGGTCTCAATGGTTATTTCCGGATGGCGCTGGCTGATGAGCCTGCGCAGGTGGGTGAAAGTACTGAAGAAGTTCGGGTCACCGATGAGACCGAATGCTGCCAGTCCATCCCTGGCATGCTGTGCCACCATATCGGCGTTCTTCTCCCAGTGGGACTGCAGTACCTTTCTGTCCTTTGTCATGGGAAATTCAAGCAGGTGCGGCATGGCATAAGGTTCGACCAGCTGGGCGGCCAGGCGTCCCGGTGCAAAGACAATATCGCTGCGCTTCAGTATCTCTACGGCTTTCAGGGTCAGGAGTTCCGGGTCCCCGGGCCCGAGGCCAACACCTACCAGCATTCAGGGCCCCACCTTTTTGGTATTGCCTACGATGATGTAGACCGGATTAATGGATTTGAACGCAATATCATCTGCCAGTGGATAACTCTTGGCGATCTGGACATGCACCGCTTCTTCGAAAAATCCCATGTCCTGCATGGTCCTGATGATGGAGGAGGCGGTCTGGATGCGGACTGCATTCACTACGATCCTCCCTCGCACTTTTTCTGCCAGTTGTTCCAGCACACCTGTGATATTCCGGGTGCCGCCTATGAATGCACAGTCCAGAGGGGGGAGGTCATCCAGGACCGGGGGTGCTTCTCCGTGCAGTACTGTAATAGTATGGACATCTGCCGATTCGATATTCTGCCGGGTCGCAGTTATGGCTTCTTCCCTGGAGTCTATGGCATAGACCTCTGCTGCCAGTCCGGCTGCCAGGATGGATATGCTCCCGGTACCGCACCCTATGTCAGCGAACACATCGTTTTTTGTGAGGTTAATCTTGGAAAGTGATATAGCTGCTATTTCGGGTTTGGTGGGTCCGCCCTTTACGAATTCCATGTATCTGTCACCTGTACAAGTGAGTTAAATAAAGCCAACTTGAGTTGAATCAAGTTAACTTGTTATAATATATAAAGTATGGGAGTTTTTTTAAGGGGGGGTTGGAGTATACCGGGTAAAATATCCGGTATTATCGTAAGTAATATATACAATATGATTTTATTCCGTTTGCGTGATTATCATGTCAGAGAAGACCATCCAGGATATTAATGCCAAAATCGCTGACGGTAGCGTCCATGTTGTTACGGCCGAAGAGATGCCTGGCATCGTGGCAGAACTTGGGGCCGATGGTGCGGTCCGTGAAGTGGATATAGTTACTACTGGCACTTTCGGAGCCATGTGTTCCTCGGGAGCTTTCTTGAACCTGGGACATTCTGACCCTCCCATCAAGATGCAAAAGGTATGGTTCAATGATGTGGAAGCCTACACAGGCCTGGCTGCCATTGATGCTTATATGGGGGCGACCCAGCTCAGTGAGACCAGGGGTATGGAGTATGGTGGCGGCCATGTCATCGAGGACCTGGTGGCTGGCAGGTCTGTGGACATCCATGCTACAGCCTATGGTACTGACTGCTATCCCCGCAAGCTGCTGGATACCACCGTTACTATTGACGACATCAACCAGGCAACGATGTTCAATCCCCGTAATGGTTACCAGAAGTACAATGTTGCGACCAACTGCTCGGAGCGTACTCTCTATACATATATGGGAACACTGCTGCCCGATCGCGGCAATGCTACTTATTCAGCGGCTGGCGTGCTCTCCCCATTATATAATGACCCTACATACCAGACCATAGGTGTGGGGAGCAGGATATTCCTGAGCGGGGCTCAGGGTTATATCACAGGCCAGGGAACCCAGCATGACCCGACCAATAATTTTGCGACCATAATGGTACAGGGCGATATGAAGCAGATGGATCCGAAGTATGTGAGGGGCGCTACCTTCCATGGATATGGCACGTCATTATACGTGGGTATTGGCATACCCATACCTATCCTGAACGCTGACATTGCACGGGCTACTGCGATCACTGATGCTGATATTACCACTAATGTGCTGGACTACGGTGTGGCGCGCAGGGCAAGGCCGGTCCTGCGCCAGGTCACGTATGAAGAGTTGAAGTCAGGAATGATAGACATAAACGGCAAAGAGGTTACCACTTCACCCATGTCCAGTTTCCATGATGCAAGGGCTATAGCCGGGGAATTGAAGGAATGGATACAGAAGGGTAAGTTCTATCCAACACTTCCGGTCGAGAACCTACCCAATACTGGTGTGGTGTTCAAACCCATGAAGCAGATGGGCGAACAGCCCAGTGTGGCCGATGTAATGGCACAGCGGGTGACAACTATCAGGCAGGGTCTGACCGTGGAAGATGCCGCCCGGGCTATCACGGAGGGTAACTTCAACCACCTTCCTGTGGTGTCAGATGAAGACAAGCTGGTAGGCATCATCACAGCATGGGATATTGCCAAAGCCGTAGCCAAGAGCAAGCGGGACAAACTGGATGATATCATGACCCGGAATGTAGTAACTGCCGATGCCTCTGAGCCTGTTGACACGGCAGCACGCAAGCTTGAACTGCACAATATCAGTGCCATGCCAGTGGTGAATAAGCACAGCAAGGTTGTGGGTATCATCACCAGCGATGATATAAGTAAACTGGTGGCAAGGAGGTAGAGGGATGAAATTCATTTTACATGCAACCACAGAGATAACCTCGAAACCCCTGATCGCGGAAGTAATACTGGAGACCGGTACACTGCTGAACATTGACAGGGCTGATGTGAAATCCAGCGGTGGCGAAGTGGTAATTGATGTAGATCAGGACAGGTATGATATCGTTACGGCTGCTTTCAAGAAGCGCGGTGTTACCATCACGCCTCTGGAGCAACCTATTATCAAAGACGATGATGAGTGCGTCAACTGCGGTGCATGCATCTCGGTCTGTCCTACGGGAGTTATATCATTTAACGACGACTGGACCGTACAGATGGAAATTGCCAGGTGTGTACAGTGCGGTGCGTGCGTTACCATGTGTCCACAGGGTGCATTGATGGTCGGTAAGTGAAGGTAAATCCGACAGTACGGTGCAGGAATACGCATTTTACCTTTTCCTGTATACATGGTGAATATACCGTGGTACTATGAGTAACGGTACAAGAGAATATCTTCATAGTGTACGTTCTTTACATCACTCTGAAAACAGTGCAACACTACATCATAATAATGATGATTAGTATGAAAAAATATAAGAACATAAAGGACAAAGACTTATACAGGTGATATTTATGTCAAAAGATATTAGTACATGTCCTTACTGTGAGATTGAAATCGCTTTAAATGAATCTAAGATGCATGTCTGGAACGAACATTATGATGACTACGATGAGTTCATAAGCGGTTTTGAGGACTGGAAAAATACAACCTTTGAAAAATATAGTTCAACCGAAACACCTGAAACAGGAATCGAAGCCCAGGCAGTTGAAACCAGCGCAGTTCCCGTAGGTGAAGCCATGACTATAGCTTCCGTTGCTGATGCTGAAATCCGGACGGTGGATTCTCGGAACAATTCCTTGAAGTCCAGAACGGAAACGGCTTTCAAACAACTCAAGGTAGCATCTGAAAAGGTGACCGGTCAGGTCAAACCAGTTTTCCGGAAAGTCTATACACAGATCCGGACAACCAGTGAAAAGGTGGTCAGTCAGGTCAAACAGGTTTCCATGAATGTGTATACACAGGTCCGGACCACCAGTAAAAAGGTGTTCAATCAAGTGAAATCGGCATCCATGAAAGCATATGATCAGGGTCGGGCAACCTTGGTAAAAGCTGTTGTCCAGACGAAAGTATTCTATTTGAAAACAAAAACGAAATCCTGATACCGGGTAT
>JAMJFV010000047.1:0-3187 GCA_023544495.1 ANME-2 cluster archaeon | reverse complement strand
TGCCAAAAAAAAAGATCGAGGCCAAAATCAGTAGTTACTTTTTGGCCTCAAGTTCATCCGCTAACATCTTTTCATACTTATCAGCGGCTTTGCCCTGACCCTTTTTACCAGTCACAGGCATCTTTTTCGCTTCCTTCCTGACAGGAGCAATCTGCTGTCCTGGTCCGGGTACTGTAACACCTGGACTGAACATCTGCTGGTGGGCAAATACAAGCAGGGAACCGATACACATCAATGCAGCGCCAATCCAGACGAAACTGATAAGTGGGATCTGTTTAACCACGAAATTGTAGCCATTACCTGTTCTCCCGCCGTACTTCACATGATATGTATTAAGGAGTTGTTCATCATCCATGATCTTGGTCCACTCAACCCGTTCAGGTGTACCGTCCAGGTTCTCATCATATAATTCTATCCAGTAGCGCACCACACCAGTGGATATGATCTTACCATCCCTGTAAAGGTTGACATAGAACGCGTTCTTGGTCAGCCCTTCCACCATCCTGTCACCCGTTGTTTCCTTATGGATAGGGCCGCCGGTATCAGCAGGTATCAACTGGAAGCCAAGTGGATTTTCACTGTAGTCCTTGTTCGTACCGAAATCGTCAAGCAATCCGACACTGACATACTGGGTATCTCCCAATTGTGAGTCCGCATAGCTCACCCGGTAGGTCACATCAAAGGACTGGCTTACGATAACACCCAGAAGTAAGATAACAGTGCCCAGATGTATCAGGGTGACTCCTGCCGGTTTAAGCAGCTTTTTCTTATCCCCGGTATTTTTTGTGTCCAGAGTGAATTTATACAGTATAGCAACCAGCGAGAATATGAATATCGGTGCATAGCTCAGCAATGATATGCTGCCGAGCATCTGGGTGAAACCTGAAGCCGACCGGTAGAACGGGCTGGAATGATTTATCACATAGTATTCGGGCCGTCCTTCTGGTATTATAAAGGCAAGAACAATGCTCAACAGCAATACAACAACAGCAACTATGAGATACTTCTGTGTCCCGATCTTTTTCACAATGGACCTGTAGGGCAGGCATATACCAATGACAAGCATCAACACCATTGTGAACGGGTACGCCAGCGTATTAAAGAACTCCCGTTCCGTGGCTGTAGCGTTCTGGTGCAATACCAGGCTTTTGTAGATGGGTGCGGTGATGCCAAAGAACGCAACGAAAGACAGTATAATGAACACGATAGCAGTCAGGTCAAATATGTTGGACTCTGAGAGCAGGGGTCCGCCTGCTCCTTCCTCATCGTTTGTATCCTTTATCCGCATAAATGTCATCGCTGCCACTCCGACCAGCAGGAGTACCGTTACCCAGAAGAATATGCTCCCGCTGGGCAGTGCACCTACATCATGGGTAGATGATACTGAACCACTGCGTGCCACCCAGCCTGCAAACAGTGAACTGGTGAAAGTAAGTGTTGCGAACATGGGTGTAAGGTTCTCATATGAGCCCCTGGTCCGGTATTTATACGCCATGTGCATGAATATGGTCATTATCATCCAGACCAGGAAAGGCGTGGTCTCGTAAGGGTCCCATGCCCAGATATTGCCTGTACCCGAAAGTGTACCCCACTGGGCAAGCCCGTAGATCCACAGACCGCCTACCACAAGTGTTATTGACATTGTTAACCAGGAGATGCGTATCCATTGACGCTGTACCCTCTCCCATTGTTTGCCCACACCCGGTGTTATCAGGTATGAAAGAGCTGCAGCAAAGGGTATCAGCGTTGTAGCATATGCCACGAACTGCAACGGGGGGTGGATTGCCATTATGGGGTCTTTCAGTATAGGACGCAGTCCGGCTCCTTCAGTGAATGCGTAATCTACCGGTAAGTTATACTGGGCGCCCCACAGTTCGAACCAGGTCTGGAACGGGTACATGCTGGACTTGTACACTATAACATAGATGAATATGGTACCCACAGACAGCATGATTAACTGCATCCTCCTGAAGAACGGTGAATCCAGGTCGTAGCGTTCACTTATCCATAGAGCCTGCAAAAATACGAGCGCAGCCCAGAACACCATTGCCCCGTCCTGGACCGCTATGGTAGCGGCCAGCTGGTAGAAAGGACTGAGCAATGTAGAAGAGTTCTGGGTAACATAGGTGAACCTGAAATCAGATGTCAGGAAATGATAAATCAACAACAGCATAGAAAGTGTTGATAGCAGTGCCGATATCCTGATAGTCCACCTGGCCGATCTGGTGATGTCGTTCACACCCGAATATTCACGATACAGAAGCAGTGCTATGGACAGAAGACTGAACAATAGCGTACTATTCAAGAGAAGGGTTCCGTAATTCGTCATGTTAATTTTTCTCCGCTTTTTCGTTAATCAATTTGAACGATATTTAATCTTCCTTAAAGATATAAGACATTTTATGATTATAATCGATATAGTGCAATATATTTTCCCGAATTGGATCTACTTTACATTACGTGTCAACAATGTTGTTGGTCTATATTATTTTAAGGTTTTGAATAAATTCTATTCAATTCCTGTTCATCGAAAGGCTTTAATTTCTATAACCGCATAGAACATTGGGGAAAGAATATGAAAGTATTTAAATGCAAGATATGCCAGGAAGGGTACCTGGGGGATGCAGCACCTACACACTGTCCGTTCTGCGGTGCTCACCAGCCCTATCTGATAGAGGCAAAAGATTTCGAAATTTCTGAATATACCTTGACCGATGTTTCGCGTAAAAACCTTGAAAAGACCCTGAAATTGGAGGTAGACAATGCAGAATTCTATTTCTGTGCAGCCAGCCGGACAGATAATGTGGCTGATGCCACCATGTTCAAGAGACTGGGCAAAATAGAGTCCGAACATGCTTCCACCGTTACAAAGGAACTGAAAATTCCCCCCCCTGACATCAGCAGGGACAAGGATATGTGCAGTGATACGAACGTGGACAACCTGGCAGAGTCACACCAGAGGGAAGCAAACGCTATCAACCACTATATCAAATTCCTGCGCGAGGCTACGCAAGAGCGGGTCATAGAGATATTCACAGCACTCATAGAAATTGAAAAAGACCATCTAAGCCTTACACAAGGCAGGTTTTAACTTGACTTTCAAAGATCCACTAAAAACCAATAACAAGCAAACCAATTTATGTAGTCCCTATCAAAACATTAATCCGCTTGCAACCGATTTACCTAC
>JAMJFV010000046.1:4290-13926 GCA_023544495.1 ANME-2 cluster archaeon | reverse complement strand
AAGGGCAGGCGGAGCAGACCGGGAGGGGCACCCTGTATAAGTGAACCGAAAGGGGTGGCAGGATGTCTAAAAAAAGGAATGGAATGTGAGGATCAATTCAGTATTTAACGCGGATGAACACGGATTTTCAGGTTACGATCCAGCTACACTGATCCTGTAAATTCAATACCAATGTAAAAGAATCCCTTATGGAGACCCTGCCAATTCTTTAATCTTTTCAATAACAAGTAACGCATCTTCACGTTTGACATCCACTTCATTATGGATCAGGTATTCAATTATCGTATCTTTATCAGATCCTGGAATGTGGCCGTTTTCCACACTTCTTTTAACAATGGCTGCAAAGGTCCGGTCAGGATAGTACATAGAGCGTGCGGTTTCCAGGAGCTTTTCACTGAGGTCGGGGTTGATCGCATCCTGTTCCACCGCATGCTCAAGGGTTACCCTGATATTGACCAGGGGGATTGACAGCGGTTCTAGTGTCTCGGGATGGAACGTGACCGCCACCTCATCATCGGATTCAATGACGCCGTCACGGTACCATTCATAGATACGCCCTACACCTATCATGTTGTATGTATCAAGTTCAGATGCTCTCAATGCCCCCATACTGCAGCCACCCACCACGGTCACTCCTGCTTTCAATGCACGGAGAATCTCCCTGTGGGCTACGGCCGCACGGTCAAAAAAGATACCATCTATGATCCCGATGATATCCGGAGTGCCTTTATCCAGCAGGATGTTAATATCGTTCCTCTTAACAGGCGGCCGGTAGTCTGCATCCAGTACCAGTCCGGCATCTTCCCAGGAAAGACTGGTGCCCGTGAACACCACGATATGTTTCATGCCCCTGGCCGCCTGAAAGTGCGTTTCTCCCCGGGCTTGCGGCCAAGTCTCATCCGTTTCCCTTTGCGTTCCCTGTCAAGGGTATACTGTTCAAAGGTGGGCAGAACGGCCCTTATAACAGGAATATTTACTGAAGCACTGGACAGGTTGGCTATGATAGCATGAGGTACTATGCCTTTTAGCATTTCCAGGATGGTATTGATGTTCCTGGCAGGCGTGTCCGCTGAGATGTCATCAATATCTGATAGTGATACCTTATCCCCGGAATCCTGGTACCAATAACGGTTGAGCCGTTTCATAGCATCGTAGCCAAAGGTCCTGACCACAGATTCCCGGTCAGTATCCTCGCGGGCACCGTGTATCTGCACTACCCTGCTCTGTGCGGCTTCGGTCAATGCTCTTGATACTGCGATCTCGGGTTTCAGATGCGAGCCGGCACCCATGACAAGGAGGGCCGGGTCTTTCAGGACCGGGTCATCCAGTGCACACACAACCGTAGGTAATCCGATATCATGGTTCAGCAACCATACTTTAGCAATGATCCCGGCTGCGTCGAACTTCTGCTTAAGTTCATAGACCAGCCCGTCTTCGGGTGTAAGTATGATCTCCCGCCCCGGATTCTTGTTAAACTCGGCAATGCTCAGTGCATCCCGTTCAATTACTTCCATCAGACCGTGCATTACCGCCTCTTCCATGGTATTGCCCGAAGCCAGTCCATTGGTGTTGCTGCGGAACACCTGGGCGGCGCCATTTGATGGATTATAGGGGTGGTACACGGCATTGGAGGGCACCAGGATGCTTTGTTCACTCAACAGGTCATATCCTGCAACCCATTCCAGTCTGGTGTTCTTCATTATGCGCTCGGCCAGCAGGAGGTCAGGAGGGTAGATAGAGTTCACTTTTTGGGAAAGATTTTCATAGGTGTCAGTGATGGCGGGCTTGGCATCCCCAACATCAACGTTGGCACTCGTGTGAGGTTGTTCGGCGTAGCACCTTTCCACGCTTTCCATGATGGCAGATATCCTGGCCTGGGTCTGGTCAGCACCTTTACCGCTGTAAATCGAAATTGCACCTTCGGCAGCACTTGGCCTGATAGCAGAGAACACGGGAATACCTACACGGTCCAGGTCTGTAATATCGGCTATACGGGTAACTCCAACCTTATCCAGTATCCCTGTGACATTCTTCAGGGTCTCTTCTGCACTAAATACCCTCTGGGTACCTCTGGCATATTTTATTTCAGGATCAATTATGATCTTCATGTTCAATCCTGCGCTTTCGTTTGTAACGGTTATATATCTTGCGATGAATATAATCGGTCATATATGGATAATACATTCAATTTCGGGCACTTCATTCCCATCTCTACGGTGGACTGGCATGGCAGGAGCGCCTCTGTGTTGTTCTTCAGGGGCTGCCAGTTCGATTGTCCCTATTGCCAGAACCATGCATACCTGACAGGCAGGGATGACACGACCGTTGAAGAATTGAGCTCCAAAATATCCAAAGCAGTCCCCTATATAAGTGCGCTTGTGTTCAGCGGCGGTGAGCCAACCATGCAGCCGGATGCGCTGGCAGACCTGGCGAGATATGCAAGATCAAAGTCGCTGGATATTGGTATTGAGACCAACGGGTTTGCTTTTGACGTAATTCGCACAATGGTTGATGAAGAATTACTTGATAAAGTATTCCTTGACATCAAGGCGCCACTGGATGAGCCGGCACACTATGCAAAAGTCACGGGAGCAGATGAAGACATGGGTGCACGGACAGTCAGGGCTGCGGCAGGGACACTAACGATGTGCCTGGATGCAGAGATCGAAGTTGAGGTCAGGACCACGGTATTTAAGGGATTGGCCGGTGCAGAGCAGGTATTGAACATAATGAGCTACCTTGACATTACTACTTCCGGTAACCTGACATATGCCATCCAGCAGGGTATACCAGAGAATACACGCAGCCTGAAGGATGCCGGGATCTTTCACAGGGATGAGTTGATGAAGATGGCCAGGGCAATGAAACCAGACAAAATAAAACATATCAGGATCCGTACACAAGAACAGGGAGATGAATTGATACTATGAGGATCATTGCCTTTGTGGGCATGCCGGCGTCTGGTAAGGGCGAGGCCGCTGAAGTGGCAAAGAAAATGGGGTATCCAGTGGTGAATATGGGCAATATTATCAGGGAAGAAGTGGAGCGTCTCGGGTTGGAACCCACGGACGAGAACCTGGGCGGCACCGGCAGCAGGCTGCGACAGGTGGAAGGATTATCGGCAATTGCCAGACGGTGTGTTCCTGAACTGCGTGCACTTACTACGGATACTGCCGTCGTGGACGGGGTGAGGAACATCGAAGAGGTACACCTGTTCAAGGAAGAGTTTGGGGATGACTTTCTGCTGATAAATATAGACTCATCAACGAAGAGCAGACTTCATCGCATACAGATGCGTGGCAGGTCAGATGACAGACTGATGGATGCGGAAGCACTTCGCATCAGGGATGAACGTGAACTGGGATGGGGTATGGGTGAATCCATCAATAATGCCGACATGACCATTGACAATAATGGTTCCCTTGAAGAGTTCAGGGACAGGATACGTAAGGTCATTGGTGAGAGCTGATGATAGAAGTGGAGGTTTGGGCGCAGGTCCATCCCACAGAGGATGAAGATAGGGTTCGTGCGGCTATTGGGAACATCTTCCCTGGACTGGAATATCAATATGAAGAAAGGGATGGGATGACACCCCGGCTCGTGGGCAGAGGAGATAAAGATTGCCTGAACATGTTGCATGATCTGTTACGAAGCCGCAAGATACTGGATACGGCACGCACGAATCTGCGGATAGAGGACAGGATGATAACATTCAGGCTGAATAAACAGGCAGCAACTGCCGGCAAAGTGAGCTTTCCGGCGGATGATGAAACATTGGGGAGCATATGGGTGGAGATACAAGCGGATGATAACAGCGTTGTGGAAATGGTCGTGGACTGGCTGGCCCCACCTACCGAACAGGGGCATCCATTGTTCGAGATTGAATTGTAGACATCACATTTATATAATGATACACCCACTTAGGTACTCATCACGATATAGATAATTTCATCAAAGTCTGGTGAAAATCACAATACGTTAAATTAATGTTACAATCGGAGGAACAAGTTTGGCAAAGAAAAGTCCAAGAAAGGTAGACGGCTGGAAATCCAAGCAATGGTACAGTATTGTCACACCTGAAATGATGGGGCAGCAGGAAATCGGCGAAACACCTGCAAGCGACCCGAAACTGTTAATGGGCAGGGTTATTGAGATTACACTTGGAGATGTCACAAATGATATGTCCAAACAGAATGTGAAACTGTCTTTGATGATAGACCAGGTGGGTGGAGATTCTGCCTATACCAAGTTCATGGGCCATGAACTAACCAGGGATTATCTCAGGTCACTGGTGAAACGCCAGACATCTATGATAACTTCGTATATGGATGTAACGACGAAGGACGGTTACACGATAAGGGTAAAACCAACCTGTTTTACGATCAAGAGAGCAAAGTCCAGTCAGATAACAGCAATTCGCCAGATCATGACCATGATAGTCCTGAGAAGAGCAAAGCAGCTGGATTTCAATACTTTTATACAGGATGCTGTCCTGGGCAAACTTTCAGCCCAGATATACAGAGACGTAAAGGGTGTGTATCCTCTGAGGCGGGTAGAGATGCTGAAAACACGTGTACTGAGCGAACCTGCGGGGATAGAAAAACCTATTATACTCGAACCTGAGGTTAGTGCTGAACCTGTTGCTACCGATTCTGAAGTGAATGCCGAGGCCACCTGAGCCTGGCATTCTTTCGTTTTCGTTCAGTATCGTTTCGTTTCATTTTTGATTATTTTTATCCTTTTCATCAATTCAAATTGTACCATAATTTTTTTATTCAGTCAGTTTTACATTTTCATTTATTTACCTGGTTCTGCCATTGTATGCAAATACAAAATCTTATCTATCAATCTGACCAGTAAGGTTACTGCAATTAATAGGTAGTGGTTTTCCTGTGAAGTTGGTAATGAAGTTTGGCGGAACATCAGTGGCTGATGGCGATAGAATGAAGCATGTAGCAGAGCTGGTGAAAAGTTACCGGGACCGGGGTGACCAGGTCGCGGTTGTTACATCGGCACTTGGAGGGATCACAGATACTATTCTGGATGCTGCAAATGACGCTGTCAGTGAGGGAAAGGTATCCCAGGTAAAGGAATTCATAGCAGATATCACTCAAAAACACCATAAGGCGGTTCATGATGCTGTTAGCGAAGATCTTGCCGAAGAAGTAATAGCAGAACTGGATGCCAGGATTGAAGATATTGAGAAAGCACTGACAGGTATCTGCTACCTTGGTGAACTCACACCACGTTCAATCGATTATCTCTCGTCATACGGTGAACGTCTTGCAGCACCCATATTATCCGCCTCCATCAGGACCCTTGGCGTGGAATCCCAATCATTCACAGGTGGCGGAATTGGCATTATCACAGATGATAATTACGGGGCTGCTCACCCTCTTGACCCCACATACACAGCAGTGGGAGAGCACATTGCGCCATTAATTGAACATACTATACCGGTAATAACGGGTTTTATCGGAGAGAGTGAGCATGGCATTGTTACAACGCTTGGCCGTGGCGGATCTGATTTTACCGCGTCCATTATAGGTGCGGCTGTCAATGCTGATGAAATATGGCTCTGGAAAGAGGTACATGGTATAATGACCACGGACCCTAAAATTGTACCTGAAGCAAGACCTTTACCGGTCATTTCGTATATTGAGGCCATGGAGATGTCTTTCTTCGGTGCTAAAGTGCTTCATCCCAAGGCTATCGAACCTGCCATTCGCAAGGGCATTCCCGTGAGGGTCAAGAACACCTTTGACCCCGAATATCCGGGTACACTGGTGGTAAAGGATGAGGAAACCTCACAGAATATTGTCAAGGCCGTTACTGTTGTCGATAAGGTGGCTCTGATAAACATCAGCGGTGCGGGTATGGTGGGCACTATCGGAGTGGCGGCCAGGGCGTTCAGTGCTCTTGCAAATGCGGGTGTGAACATCAAAATGATCAGCCAGGGTTCATCTGAAGCTAACATGTCTACGGTGGTCGATGAATCACATGCTAAAAAAGCGGTAAGAGCTTTGAAGCAAGAGTTCAGGAATGGTGTTGTAGGTGAGATTGAACACGATATCAATATTTCTGTAGTTGCAGTGGTCGGTGTGGGCATGGCAGGCACGCCCGGTGTTGCCGGCCGGGTCTTCGGCGCACTGGGCAATAATGGTGTTAACGTGATAATGATCAGCCAGGGTTCGTCCCAGCATAACATTTCCTTTGTGGTCAGGAAAGATACGGCCGCAAAAGCAGTCCGGGTACTTCACAAGGAATTCGAGCTTGAAAAACTCTAAAGGCAAAGTATTTTATCTAATCCAATTAAGTGATATTGCAGGTGATATTTATTACTGAATACAAGTTAAAACGAGGATTCAAACCCGAAATGGAACGGATCAAGGACATAATGGTAAATGCCTTTCCTGCCGGTGTGACCGAACAGGACGGAAGACTATTTGTAAGCTATGGTGCACTGAAATCTGTGGAAGCCTGGATAGCAGATAAGAAGCTTTGTGTTGAAACCGTGTCAAATCCCGATTCTTCTGATGAGGAGATACTCAATTCAAACAAAATATTCAGGCAGTTCCTGAATGATGCCACAGGTTATGATGCAAAACAGCGTGCAAAGATGGCAAAGAAAGAAGTGCAGGATTAATATTTGGATACGGTGGGCCGGATGGGGCAGGAGTCGTTTGACAAGCTAAAACATCTGGATATTCCCACTATCCTCAGGATATGTGCCGGTACTGACGGCTCAGTTACGTATCTGCTCGAGGTCATGACCAAGCGAACGGTCGATGTGCAAACCCGTTATCAGGAAGAAATAAATGCCACTGATGCTGATGCTGAATTACTTATGATAGAGCCCGGCGAGCCCGTCAACCATCGGGAAGTTGTGCTATCAGTCGGGGAAATTCCCTATGTACTGGCCCGGTCCCTGTCACCTATAAATTCAATGCCGCTGGGTATGAGAGATGACCTGATGCGTGCCGACATTCCCATCGGGCGCATTTTGAGGAAGTACAAGCTTGAGACCAGAAGGGATATCCTCAATATAGATATGAAAGATGGAGATGGAATTTTCAAGGACATCACGGTGCTGTCGAGAGAATACTGTATCATCCACGGGGGCAGGATACTTATGTGGATAAATGAACTCTTCCCTGTGGATGCACGATGGGAACTGTAATTGAAGGGACGTATTATCGTAGTTCGTTGTTCGTAGTGCTACGGTGTACTTACCCTGCTTCTCAGGATTTCGCTCACCTGATTGACGATCTGGGGATAGTCCCCAAATGCCGCCCCTAAATCGATAGTTCCTACCACGTCCACGATACCGATGGCAGCTATCCCATAACCATCCTCGTTCTTGATCGTGGAAACTACAACCGGGATGCCGGTATAATCACCGGTCTTCGGAATGGTCCTTATAGTTGAATTTGTCTTAAGCGCCTTTTCGAGTACAGGACCCGTATAGTGATAATCCAGTACTTTTCCCTTCTCTATCCTTACTCCGGGTGAGTTCAGCGTCCGCATAGTTATAGGAAGACCCACAATATCATGGAATGCTTTTGCTATCGATACGATATCTTTTCCTGTTGAATCCGCTGTTATAGTTATACCCAGATATTCCATCTTCTTCCACTCCTTAATTAAAATGAACTGCCCATTATTGTATATGAATCTCTATTGAAATAGTTTTCCAAGACATGACATTGATATGATGGATAGACCCGCAATACATTGATACGAGATACATTGATATGATGGATAGACCCGCAATACATTGATACGATACATATATTAAGGAGCAATGAGAACATTTTATAGGGTTATCAATACATGAAGTATACCTTTATGTGTTCAATTTATGTGACCGATATGGAAGATCTTCTTGTCGGTGCACGGTCATCGTGTGATGACAACGTAACATCAGCCCCATCTAATAAAAGAAAGGTTGTGTGATAAAATGCCAAAACTTGCAGTAGTTTATCTAAGTACCCAGGGAAATACCAAGATCATGGCTGATGCCTTAGCAGATGGTGCACGGTCAAGGAATGTAGATGTAGAGATCAAGAGTTTCTATGACTGGAAACCGGAAGATGTTGCGGCGGCCGATGCCATTGCGATAGGCTCATCCACGTTTCACTATACCATACTGCCTCCCCTTGAAAAATTCGTTGACAATTTGGTGAAGGCCGGGGTAAAAGGTAAAGTGGGCGCAGCATTTGGATCGTATGGCTGGAGCGGTGAAGCTCCTCACATGATAGCCGAAAAGATGCGAAACGGTGGAATAGATGTCCTTGACCCTGTGCTCAGGGTCCAGTATAAACCTGATGACAAGGATATCAAGGAGTGTAACCGACTGGGCAAGGACCTGGCAGAGGCCATGAAGAAAAAATAGGATCCTCCTGCGTGCCGTCAAAAGAATGCGATAGGTACAAGAGGGTTTCGGTCATATAATCCAAAATATGCACGGTCTACTGGAAGAATCATTGAAGGCGGCCCCTATTGTGAAGCGGGGTGAGTATAATTATTTCATACATCCTATCTCCGACGGGGTACCGTATCTGGAACCCGGACTGCTGAATGAGGTTACAGACAGGATCATTGAAGTAATGGAGCCGGATTTTGATAAAATCCTGACCATTGAAGCCATGGGTATCCATATTGGTACGGCGTTGTCTCTCCGGACCGGTAAGCCCCTGTCCATTATCAGGAAACGGGCATATGGCCTTCCCAGCGAAGTGAAGGTTGACCAGTCCACAGGATATTCTAAGGGAGAATTGTTCCTCAACGGGATATCCGGGGATGAAAGGCTGGTCATTATTGACGATGTTATCAGTACCGGGGGAACACTGAAGGCTGTCTGGACGGCTGTCAAGAGTGTAGGTGCAAACATCGTGGATACGGTAGTGGTCATAGAACGGGGTGAGGGTGCACTGTTACTTCAAGGTGACGGACTCCCGGTAAAGACCCTTGTGAAGATCGATGTGGATGCTGATGGTGTTAAAATAATTGAGTAAATTGTGTCCATGAATACCACACCAGACTCAGACACCCTGCCAGGGGCTGAAATGTTTGATTTTGACACCGGGGGAATCACTGACCTGGTTTTACAATCCGGGGCCGCCACCATTGGTCTCCAGTTCCCTGAAGGATTCAAACGCCGGGCATTTTCCATAGCCTGTGAGCTGGAAAGACGTACGGCGGCCAATGTGGTAATTTCAGGTAATCCCTGTTTCGGTGCGTGTGATGTGGACATGGCATTGGCAGGTAAGGTCGATATCCTGTTCCATTTCGGGCATTCCGAACTGCTTGACGGTATGGATAATGTGATATTCATGGAGACCCCGGCAAAGGTGGATGTGATCCCTGTACTCGAAGCAGCGGCTGATGAACTTGGAAGTGGTACAACTGTGGGGCTGTTGACCACGGTACAGCATGTCCATACTCTGGACGATGTAAAGGCATTCCTTGAATCGAGGGGCGCATTGTGCGTTGTAGGTGAAGGGGATTCACGGATACATTATCCAGGGCAGGTGCTGGGGTGTAATTTTTCAGCAGGTGATGTGGTGTGTGACAATTATCTGTATATCGGAAGCGGGATGTTCCATCCACTGGGAGTGGCGGTGGCTTACGGAC
>JAMJFV010000046.1:0-4280 GCA_023544495.1 ANME-2 cluster archaeon | reverse complement strand
GCCAACACTTTTGGTATTGTGGTATCTACCAAGGTGGGACAGTACAGGATGGAACTTGCAGGAAGGATGGCCGGACTTGCCGGCAGGCATGGTAAGGAGCATGTCATAATCATGCTGGATACTATCACTCCCGATGCAATGATGCAGTTCAAGGTGGATGCATTTGTGAACACAGCATGTCCCCGCATTGCCATTGATGACGCATCAAGGTTCAATGCACCGTTCCTCACCCCTGCGGAGTTTGAGATTGTGCTGGGGGAGAGGGGTTGGAATGACCTGGTGTTCGATGAGATAAGGGAAGGGGCTAAATAGAATAGTAAAGATATTACCAATTGAGGATATTTGATTTTTGAGGTGAGCTGTATGTCTAAATTCAAAAAGAGAGATTTGGAACGCAAAGGCGATAAGAAGCAGGAAATACTTGAGAAGAAATTGATCAAGAACAATCTGGAATCGTTGACCAGCTCTAAAGGGGAGATTGCCGAGTTGCCCGAGGAGGATTAACTCAATTTGCTGGTCCGGGTGAAAGTCCTTGCAGGCAGCGTTTATGAGCGATCGTTGGAGGTTATTGATGAAAGCACATATGGTGACGTGCTTGTGCAACTGGAATTGAACCCTGATACCGTGATTGTCATGGTAGAGGGCATACCCGTACCCGTGGATGAAGTGGTTTCAGCCGGTTATATGGAAGTGTTAAGGATTGTTTCGGGTGGAAGATTAGAAGTTGATCCGATATTACCTGGTTAACGTCTCATCATTCCCCATCCGAACCGCAGGACATCTTTATTAGTTGTAAACCTGATCATAGGTGGAACTATTTTAATTGGCATTATGGTTGCACAAACTATCAGGCTCCAGTCCAGTAACGGCCTGGTAAAATCAGGAGTGAACCTGAAATTATGTCCCATCCCAAAAGCACTATGAACTGAATACAATAATCCGGTCAGAATACCGGATAAGGCCGGGTCATCCAGACCATACGTGATGTCAATATCAAGATATCTGAACCGTGGAATATGGATCAAATTCCGGAAAAGACGTAATAGCGGTCCTGCCAGATTAGCAATAGATTTAATTGGCGGACTTTTCCGGGATTTTTCTAATCGTGTTGATTCTGTTATAGTGTTGTCTTTCCGTGTTTGTTCTATGTGGTTCAGAGTGCGCATCTTACGGTTAAAGAAAAGAATATCTGTTCGTTTATCGTTCAATGAATACCTGACCTTCAATATAAGCCAGCTTACGCTGAAGATCCCCTCCACTGCCGTACCGTACTTGTTGGAGTTGGCATTGATGGTAACAGGGAATAGCAGCAAAGTGAAAGCTACCGCTGCGATCATCATTATGCCTGTTATTGTCACCCAGAGCATTTCAGATAATTGTTATTAATAGTAGTTGCCAGGCTAACGATTTTTAACTGACCTCAGGTTCACCGGTTTTTCCCGTCTCAGATGATTCTTCCTTCCTGTGCTCTCCCATCATGGTCTTACATTTTTCTGCAATCTCAGGCATTACTTCGGCAAACTGTGTTAATGCACCTTTCCCTTTTATGGTAAGTAATTGAACGTCTTCAGCAGTAACTACCAGGAAGGCAATGGGTTGGACCACGGCACCCCCTGCTCCGCCTCCGCCTGTTCCTCCGTCACCCGCTTTACTTTTTCCTTCACCACCACCGCTCCCGAAACCAAAACAGACCTTGGTCACAGGTATGATGGTCCTGCCTTCAATAGTTATATAATCTCCGATGATGGTCTTAGTAGAGATCATATCCGCGATTTCTTCGGTAATTGACTTTATAAACTGTTCCACTATCAAAATTCAAACCCCCATTGATATGTTACATAACAATTGCATCTGATTTTATTTAAAATATGTGTATCTTATTACCTTTCTTCCCGGCCAGGGCCGAAGCCATCATGATAGCTTTGGAATAATGTCCGCCCACCCTGCTGGTATCCACAAACACCTTCTCCATCAAAACAGGTGCCCCATACCCGTACCCCCCTGCCACCAGTACCAGTGTCCTGAATATCAGGTTTCCTGAGATACCGTCCGGTGCCAGAATGAAATCGACCTCTCCGACGGCATCTTCGATAAGGATACCGTAATGCCTGATATCATACCCCTCCTCTCTTGCCTTTTTTGTCACATATTCGGCATCATCTAGTGTCGTATCCACGTATTGGTCGCGTCCCTTATCCTCAAATCGTCCCCCTGACAATATACCGACTTTTGGCTCGATACAAAACCTGCGGATATGTTCCACTCCCCTTCGTATGAACTCAAGTTTTTGCTCACGAGTGCTCCCTTCATCTATACCGACCGGAGCCAGGAAAAGGGGAATTCCACCAGGGGTTTCCAATAATGCGATCCTGTAAAGGTTCTTCATATCCAGGACCTCTTTAAGGTGTGAAAGTGTGGACGTAGCTGATAACGTACCCCTGACAGCACCATCAACATCACCTGAAGCCAGCAACTCTACTATGGTCCTGGCCGGTTCGTCCGAATGGATGACCTCGAGATGGGTGCCAATAGTACTGATCTTTCTGTTATCGCCCACCAGGAGCACATCAGCAAACTCTTCTGCCATGGCCGCACTCTGCAGAAGTTTTGCTGTTACGCTTCCTATCCCCAGTGCTATCCTGGCATGGTTCTCCATCGCTTTTTTGTGAATATTAGAAATTATCCCACCCATCATTACACCGATATTGTTAATTTTCGTCAATATTGGAAAATGCAGGTGACTCTTCTTCATGCTTTTCTTCAAATCCTGCACCGGGCAGGAAGTTTCCCCGGCCTTTCTTTGCATGTATCTCATCTTCCCAGATAACTTCACCTCTTGAAATGGTTATCCCAGGGAATATACCTTCCATTCCTTCATACGGTGTCCAGCCTGCCTTGCTGTGCAGCCGGTCAACATCGATCTCGGTGACCCTGGTCGTATCCACGATCACCAGGTCGGCATCGAATCCTTTCCATATTGCACCTTTTTTGTGCTTGTCCAGTCCAAATATCATTGCCGGATTGGTACACATAACCTCTACCATCCTTGACAATGGAACCAGGTTGCGACGGACTGCCATCAGCATCAGCGGGAGCATGGTTTCCACACCAGGCACTCCTGCAGGAGCGCTCCAGATATCGTTCATCTTTTCATTCTCAGTATGAGGAGCATGGTCAGAAGCGACCAGATCAATGGTCCCGTCATTCAATCCATTCCACAGGTACTGGATACTTCGCCTTTTTCTCAGAGGCGGGTTCATTTTTCCAAGGCTTCCCAGCCTTCCATAATCCTTATCAGACAGCAACAGGTGATGTGGTGCCACCTCTGCCGTGATCGTTCCCCCGGATTCCCCGTAATCTCCGTACTTTGCACTGCGGATGATGCCCACTGCTTCCCGGGTACTGATATGGCACAGGTGTGCCCTTGCCCCGAAAGCAATAGCATCCTCAACGGTATTTGCAACAGCAACAGCTTCTGACAGGTTGGGCCGGCTCTTTGAATATGATTCAGGTGCCAGGTCCCCTTTTGTTATTTTGCCATATGATTCCAGTATTTCCCGGTCTTCAGCATGAACGCAGGCAATAGCACCTATATCTTTGGTAAAATGCATTGCATCTGACATGTGGTCACGGTCCACGGTCATGGAACCTGTGCTTTCCCCCAGGAATATTTCGCCAAAGGCAGTAACGCCTGCTTTCCAGAGGGTGTCGAGGTTTTCCAGGTTATGGTTCACTCCTCCGTTAATGCCAAAATCGACAATGGACCTGGATGTTGCAGCTTCCAGTTTTACCTGGAACGAATCTTTATCCAGCGTGGGAGGTATGGTATTGGGATGGTCGATCACCGCTGTCACACCACCAGCAGCAGCAGCACAGGACCCGGTGAACCAGTCTTCCTTCCAGATCATACCCGGTTCTCTGAAGTGTACATGCACATCAATAATACCGGGCAGCACAAGCATGTTATGTGCATCTATCACCCTGTCAAAGTCTTTCACCGGGATGATCCGTGCTACCTCGGCGATTTTCCCATCTTCGAGTGCCAGTTCTGCTTCAATGATACGTCCCTGGTGGAAAATACGGGCGTTGGTAATGATCAGGTCAGGCATGGTGATGGTATATGCATTGATATATTATTAATGCAGATGTTAAGCATCCATAGGTCCGGAATATATGTACTATATAGATTATGTAGATAATATTTATATTCATCAGATTTCAATAGAGGGGTGAAAATATACATTGGCTTCGAATGATAGAATGACCCCGATTTTTCAATT
>JAMJFV010000045.1 GCA_023544495.1 ANME-2 cluster archaeon | reverse complement strand
AATCTTGATCTTTTCTTTTTCAATTGTATAGGATGATGATAGGTCGTTTATAAGTTTTACAAGATAATCGGAAAAATCGATACTTACCATATCCTTTGATTGATAGAGTTCTTCGTGTATAAGTGCCATAGATATTACACGGTTCTGACTTTCCCTAAAAGCCTCTACGACTTTTTCATCATCAAATTTATCAGATTCAAGATCAAGCAAGCTTGAAATTACCTGCAAATTATTCTTTATACGATGATGTATCTCTTTTTTGCGTATTTCCTCTGATCGTTGACGTTCATCTATCATTTGCGAAAGAGTTTTCCTTGTTTTTTCAATACCTTCTGTCAGTATCCTGAAATCTCCTTCTCCATACACTTCTACTTTTCGTGAAAAGTCGTTGTTCTGGACTGCGGTCAACACCATGTTGGAATCTTTGATTATTGTATCAAGTGATTCTGCTAAATTATCAAGAGTGTCCGTAAATTGTTTAAACTCTCCTTTTACGTTTAAATTCGAGCGTTCACTAAGCTTTCCTTCTGCAAGTGCATTGGCCAGCCGGATGGTATTATGGATAGGTTGAATGACTGCATCCAATATCATGTTTAGGCCAATTGGAATCTCTTTGAAATCTATCTCTACATTAGTATTTGCTCTGGAGTCAAGTTTTCCGTTTACGGCATCTGAAGTGATGCCCTTAAAATTAAAAACGATCTTTTTGATAGGAGTTGTAAAAGATAATGAGATCAAATAAGAAAGCACTGTCATAAAAAATATCGCTGCTACTGATATAACCATTAACTGATTGCTTATGGCAGTGACACCTGCAAACATTTCTTCTTTTGGAACAACCAGTACAAATGAAAAATTGCCTGTTTTGGTAGGTTCGTAGAATACTACTACCGGTTCACCTGTATCCGGGTCGATAGTTTCTACCTGCCCGCTTTTCCCTTCTCTTATATCATCTGCCGCTTTAGAAAACTCTTCAATTTCAAAATCATAAAGTGTTTTTTTTCCTATCCAGTCTTTTTTGAATGGATGGGATACGAGGATACCTGTATTTCCAGTCATGAATGCATAACCGGTATCGAAAGATTTAATGTCGCTTATGACCTCATCGAGGTAATTAAGGGAAACATCCACTCCGGCAATTCCTATAAACTCCCCATCTTGCATTACTGGAAATACGTAACTGACCATAAAGACACCATCATAAAAATATGGCTCGGTCAGGATGCTACTTTTTCTTTCCTTTGGTCCCTGATAGTAATCCAGAGTTTCATAAAATGCAAGGGGATCAAGTTCGATCGGCCCATCTATCTTGTTCCAGTACGGGATGAATCTTCCTGTTGAATCATGCCCGGTGGTATTTATATACAGTTCATCTTTACCATCGAAAGCATTTGGCTCATATGCGACATATGTGCCGAGCAGGTGCGGTTGTGCTATTAGCAGTTCTTTAAGTACGTTATTTACCACCTCCCTCGAAGCAAATTCATGATTACTCATACTAATTGCAAGAGTTCTTGCAATAGCCTGATTCGATTTCATATCACCATTAAATTCATTGGCATGATTTCTAGCCATTTGTACTGCCTGAGTGTAGGCGAGTTCTTCTTCTTGTGCTGTAACATTGGATATGATTATTGCTGTCGTTGATGCAAGTACAAATATCAGACCTAAGGCTATATACAGTGTCAATTTAACGTTTAATGGAATGTTTCCCCACTTCAATTTCATCGTTATCTCACCGTATCTGATATGGGTGTTGTATTAGATTGTAGTATATAGTGTAGTGTATTGGATTATAGTGTATTGTCGATATGAACAATAATAAAAAACAATCACTACTTAATTTAATCAGGTTTTAAATAATCGTTCTGTTAAATTATAATGCCGTTATTATGTTACAATGCAGTTGTAATCATTATAACTGATATTGACATAAAGCCGCACATCTAAAATTCAACAGCATTGACCACATTTCATGTAGACTATGATATAAAGTTGATATGAATGCATAAAATGATGGATCTGACCTTGTCTCGAAACATCAACCTTCACTTATGGCCAGTGGGCAAATACTAAAAAGTTAAAAATCAATTTTATTATTACGCAATCTTCCACACAATAATAATTGAACACAGAAATATTGGCGGAAACCCCGGGAATTCAACTCGGCTGAACGGATTTAGAGTCCATTTGATCAACATGATCTGATTTCCTCGTTGATCTGCACTTTTGTGTGCAAAAATAAATATGTTTTTTTAGTATTTATATTATTTGGTTATTTTGGTTTTGGTGAAAAATATCATGAGGTCTTTTGCATCGTGTTTTATTAAATTATTAATAATGCTAATGGTAACATATAAATAACAATATTTTCAGACTAATACAAATGTATAAGTATTAACGACAAAAAATATGATCTCGATAAAGCATCACTGGTATATTGATGGCGGACATCATTTAATTGGAGTTATCAAAGTTTTTCATATCCAGCCACCGAATAAAATGGAAATAATCAGGGATGTTATTTTTTTTGAACACTTTTTAGTGAAAATGTTTGGGGGAATACAATGAGCGATGAATTGGAATCCATGGAAATATTGGCTAAAATTTACAAAAATAGTTCGATCGTTGCTTTTTTGTGGGGTGGAGGTGATGAATGGCCCGTGGAATTCGTATCAGAAAACGTCACACAGTTTGGCTACACCCCCGAGGATTTCACATCAGGGCGTCTTAATTATGCCGATATCGTACATCCGGATGATCTAGACAGGCTTCGCTCAGAGGTTTTGGAATTTACTAAAGTGGGCACAACTCTTACTCACGAGTATAGAATCCTGACCAAATCCGGAGAAGCACGCTGGGTAACTGAACAATCTTATATTGGACGTGATGAAAGAGGTGTGACAAATTATTATCAGGGAGTCATTATTGATATCACTGATCGCAAAAGAGCAGAAGAAGGATTGCAACTTGACGAGTTACGGCTCGAAGCACTTTTGAAACTTAACCAAATGAGCGGAGCCTCATTACAGGAGATCACGAATTTTGTTCGCGAAGAAGCAGTCAGGCTTACTAAAAGTAAAATCGGCTATCTTGCATTCGTGAACGAAGAGGAAAACGTCCTCACATTCCATTCCTGGTCAAAAAGTGCAATGAAACAGTGTGCAACTGCGAACAAACCCATTGTCTATGATCTGAAGACTACAGGACTTTGGGGGGAAGGAATTCGTCAAAGAAAACCTATTATTATCAATGATTACTCCGCCCCCAACACCTTCAAGAAAGGATATCCAAAAGACCACATAAAGATAAAACGCCATATGAACACACCGATATTTGATGGTCAAAAGATTGTAGTTGTTGCAGGAGTAGGGAATAAAGACGATGAATATGATGAGTCGGATGTTCGCCAGCTGACATTGCTTATGCAGGGGATGTGGAAGCTTATCCAGCAAAAACGGACTAAGGATGAACTTGAAAAATATGCAGATAAACTTTCAAAAGCAAACACGGAACTTAAACAGAATTCGGATAAACTTTCAGAGGCGAATGAGGAACTAAGATCGCTTGATAAGATGAAAAATGAGTTTCTCTCAAATATAAGCCATGAGCTCAAAACACCTCTTGTTTCCATAATAGGTTATACTAAACTTATTGACGGCGAGACTGTGGGCACAATTAATGATAAACAGAAAAAAGCATTGAGTACGGTTATTCGAAATTCAGACAGACTTAGACATCTGATCGAATCGCTATTATATATGACTAAGGCACAGCACGGGAATGTTGAATACACATTTGACCGGGTCAGTATTTCTGAAATAATAGAGAATACAATTGTGGATATGAAACTGATGGCCGACAATAAGGGCCTGACGATCGATAAAAAGGTGTCTGGCGATTTACCTTTGATCAATGGAGATAAAGATAAATTAGCGAATATGTTAAACCGTCTTGTTGACAATGCAATCAAATTCACCAACCCGGGTGGCAAGGTAACCTTGACTGCGAGCGAGGAAGATGGCAATCTGCATATAACTGTAAATGACACAGGAATTGGTATTGCAAAAGAGTTTATGCCAAATCTGTTTAAGAAATTTTATCAAATCGATGCTTCAACTACACGCAAGTATGGTGGAACCGGCCTAGGACTCTATATATCCAAACACATTATCGAGGTGCATAATGGCAGGATATGGATAGAGAGTGAAAAAGATGTTGGGACAACGGTTCATGTGAAAATTCCCATCTGACGATATGTTTGTAGATATTAGATAGTTGGATGAAAATGAGTTTTATGAAAATAAAAATTATTATAATAGGCGGTTTTCTTGGAAGCGGAAAAACAACTTCAATATTGAATGTTGGAAAGCATCTGAGCGAAACCGGACAAAAGGTAGCCATAATCGTTAATGAGATCGGTGAGATCGGGATTGATGAAGATACGATCTCAAGCTTGGGGATCGAGGCAAAAGAACTCACAAGCGGATGCATCTGCTGTACCCTCAAGATCGATATGCAATTTACGTTGGCGAATCTTGCAAAGGAAGTTAAACCGGATATTATACTGATAGAACCTACGGGAATTGCATTCCCAAAGCAGATAAAGGACGATCTCGCACAGATGAACATTGCGGACACTTCAGATATCCCATACATGACTTTTGCCCCAATTGTGAACCTTGTGGATGGCGATCGATTTAATACTGAGATCAAACAGATCCCAAGATTCATTGTTACCCAGTTAAAAGATGCCGAAATTGTAGGTATTAACAAGATCGATATAGCCGACAAAGACCGGATCAAAGATGTAAGAGCTACAGTTAAAAACATCAATCCCAAAACCCAAATCCTTGAGTTTTCAGCCAGGAATAACGATGAACAATTTCAAACATTCCTGTCTCTTCTTTCAGGAGACAGTAGTGAGAATGATGGCACAAAGGGCGAGATCTCAAAGAAAATTAATTCGGTCGAAATGTCAGAGGTCTCTACTTACTCGGCTGAGTTCGATATTTTGTCACAGGATCTGAATCAGAACATTGCCACAACAATATCAAAGAATATCCTTGAAGAGGTCAAGAACAGAGTTCTAAACTTAAATTTAAACTCAGACTTAGACTTAAATTCAAATCCCGATTTTATAGGCCACATAAAGATCTCTATGGATTATCCGAATGAAATGCTAAAAGCCAGCCTGACATCTTCCAAAGGTTCCCCGCAGATCGATATATTTGAAAAAAACAAAAACACCCAATGCAAACTTAAAATCATGTCTGCGGTCGCAAAAGTCCCAAAAGATGAATTAATAGAATTTGTTGAAAATTCAATTCATGAATCTTTCACAAAAGAGAGTATCGACATCAAAAAAGTAGAAAGTCAATGCAACACCCAACAATTGATCGATATCTCTAACCTTTGACTTGAGGGGTAATTTCAACAAAGGTTTTATTCGATCAGATCAACACGATCAAGACTTCAATATTTTTGCAACCTTAATGGAAAGGCCATTTGAATCCCAGAGCAGACAAGCGGCATAGTCGAACTCACCATCCTCAATAAGCAGTTCGAGATTGAGTACATGGGGCATTCGGAAAATATATTACGACATCATATGATTGACGTGCCACTCATAAATCTTCGAGTGTCTTCATGACTCGCGCTCATTCAATCTTTGATAACACACATTCATTTAGCCCAACAGCGTTAATAACACTCTGCCCTTGATAAAGCGTAGCCGTAATTACGCATGACATTTACTATGCCCCCCCCTCACTTCACCCTCAACAACGAATGATTCATCGTCTGCTCAGGACACACCACAACACACCGCCGACAGCTCGTACCAAGACACTGCTGGCTGTCAATGTTCACAAACCGCTCCCCGTCTTTATCGACTATGACCAATGCATCTTCAGGGCATTCCTTTTCGCATTTGTGGCATAATGTGCACTTTACAACAGGAGCTTCCAAAGTAATCCCAATGTCTGCCACAACATCAAGGCCGAGATAACCCACATCATCAATATCCCTGACCACTTTTTTTTCAATGTTCACATCTGTGAGGGTTTTCGGATACACCGGGAGATTGTACATCTCAAGCATCTGGGCGTACATCTCGGTTGGCATTCCATTTTGCCATGATGCGAGCTCGCACATGTAAATGTTCTTGAAAGTTTCACTCGAAGCCATCATCAGATGATCGGCTTTGATCTTTTGTGCAATCTTGATAACCTCATCAAGTTTTGCCCTGTCCAGAGCGATCTTTCTTGCAAGGCCAAGGGATGTATTCCCAAACTGGATGATGTTCTCGCAAAAATCAGGAACCGAACCGATGCGCCTTGCCTTATTCGCATCGACATAAGTCCCCGTTGCACCGGACATGTATGAATACTTCAGGTCCTCATACTTCAAACCGGAATCAACAATAAGAGTCATATGTGCTGCCCGAATAGCACCGATCGCCTTTCCCGCTTCCTCAACATCCTTGTCGGTGATCGTGATTCCCGGACCAAGTACCAGTCTCCCATTAGGCAGCTCAGGGAGTTTTTCTATCAAACCTTCCTTAAGGGCAAGTGCGATCGTCGATATCACACCCGTACCCGTAATCCCTTTCGGCACAATATCCGAACCTTCGATCTCATTCCCCATCACAGGATCAACAAGCGGACCCTTTGCAGGATTCATACTGCTATCAATAACAGTAAGCCTCCAATAATCACCCTCAACATTAACATCACTAATAGCACCCGGACCTGCAAGCATACCGCAGCTAATGCCCTGTCCCTCAATAGCCGGACCTGCCGCAGCACTCGCAGTAATGATCTTGTCTCCGATCTTAAGCGCCATCTCAGCGTTCGTACCATAATCCGTAACAAGGCACGGCTCTTTTTGAGCCATAAAATCGGTCTCCAGCATCATTGCAAGAGCATCAGCCCCGATCTCATGTTTGATAGCCGGAGGAATAATTATCTCGCAATTACCCATCTCGAAAATACCCTTAAATATCTCATTCGCCGCAAATATCCTTGCATCCCGATTGACATTTTCCACACCCAAAGAAGCCTGCTTGCTCTTTCCGGCATATGCAAGATCCCTTATCTCAATATTCTGGAACAGGGAAAGCTGGATCGGATTGCCACAGACTGCAATACGTTCGATCTTATCAGGATCAACATCGAACTTTTGCAGCATCACCCCAACAGTCTCAATGATAATTCCATGCGCCACATCAACTCCTGTGTTAATGGCAAAGTCAAGATGGTCCATCACATTTCCCCCCGGCAGGGGATGTCCCATTGTTACCACGGTTTTAATAGTATCTTTCTTTTCAAGGTCAATTAATTGTGATCTAAAACCACTTGTTCCTAGGTCAAGAGATATTACATACATATTGTGTCTCCTAATTATCATTCATCAGATCACCGAATACAACATCGAAGCAACTCCAATCACAAGAGGCTCCATAACAAGGTCAACACTATACTTCTTTCCCACTTCCGATGGCAGACCACATGGTATTCCGGGTGTCGATACAAGACACCGCTCTTCGATCATGCCATCGGAGATGGTATCTGCATTTGGCGTAGCCTCAAACACCATTGAGAACCTTTTCCTGTCATCACTGCAATATGGCTCAATGCCAAGTTCATCAACAGCCTTTTCCAGAAACGCTTTGTTGGGGTCGCAGGCAAAGACATTAAATCCCTTTTTAACAAGATGCGCAGCACCCGCATAACCAACTCCCCCAAGCCCGATCACCAGAATATCCTTTGAAGTTGCCTCCTTATATCTGGATGCGATCTCAGCATATATCACACCCGTGGCAACATGGTTGCTCACAATCTTCTCATTCCTTAAATTGTGCGCAGTGAAGATATGGTCATCTGCCATCAAGATAATATCGGCACCCTGTGAAACAGCCTCATAATAACCTGTCAAGTCAGGATGTTCGGAAATAAATCCTTCAAGCCCGAAATATTCCACAATAAACAGCAAGGATGATGCAAAATTACCGATTACTCCATTACCTGCAGTTATTGGTATGATTCCCACCTTTTCAGAACCAAGTTTTGTCCCGTATAACGATTCACAAATTCCTTTAATATCAACTCCCGTGACCTTATTTACAACAGCGTCATTCTCTTCAAGCTGCATAGATAAGTTTTCCAGGTCTTTCTGAGTTAAAAGTGCCATTTTCATACCTCCTGTTTATCGAATCCCAGATATTCACTAACGATATCTAGTCCTTTTTGCCTGTTGATTATCATTTCATCTTTTGAACAACCCCAGCTGATAAGAGTGAAAATATTCTTTTTCCCTTTGCATTCAAATATCTCAAGTCCTTCAGAAATATAGATTTCGCTATAATCACTCCCCTGTGAGATCATATGCTCACCAATCGGCACAAGTTTTCCCCCCTCAGGAGTCAGATGCTCGAAAATACAATGATTATTACCGAAAACCCTTTCCAGTTCTTGAACACCACCTGAAAATGCATCAAAAAGAAGTTCAACAAGATTTATGCCGGTAGAGTGGTAAACAACCGTAGGCGTCTGACTTGGGAACCTTGCATCGATCTCAATTACTTTTAATCCCCCAATACCATCTATTGCCTCAATATCCATTATCCCACGAAGATTCAGGTTCTTTGCCAGCTTATGAGAAATATCCCGAAATGCAGGATAATGTCCGATAGGCGTAATCATGTGGCAGTCATATGTATCATCCACATGCACCTTTGTCTCCTTGATAACTGCAAAATTAATACCATCCCCAACAACTTCCAGTGAAATTACATCCCCCGGCAGATACTCCTCAGCAAGCATTGATGGATTAAGACCTTCAAGTCCCTCATTGTCATATATTATAAAAGTTCCCATGCTGCTGCTCTGGCAGGGTGGCTTGACAAAAAAGGGAGGAACTGTAGGGTTATCGAGTGGCGTAGGCACATCAATTGACCTGAAATATTCTTTTGAACGCTTCTTATCCCTGCTTACATGGTATGCATCAAAATCAAATAATATCGGACATTCTAGCTCATTCTTAATGCTTTTCAGGAACTCGATCGTGTCCAGATCCTCATTCACAGGGATTATCCCCTCCACCATCCCTGAAATATCAATAAGATATTCAGGATTTCGTATGACATCAAAACAATAGAAATCGTCAACCATATTTTTTATCAGCGGGTTGTTGTTCCTATCAATAAGCACAACATTCATACCTGCTTTTTTTGCCAGATAAGCCACTTCGAACCCCTGCAACTTCCCTCCGACAATAGCTATGCTTCTCATGAAACTACACCTACTATCCTGTTAAAATCGGATTGGCTTGCCGGTTCCATACCCATCTCCCTGAGGCGCTTTACAACACTTTTAGGGTCCCTGTCCCTCTCTTTTTGGTTCCTGTCATAATTGACGACACCTTCAAGTGAGGAATCGGAAGGTATTATTGATGTGACCACATTTGCCCCTGCATTCAATCTTTGCACCATACCATCAATCCCTTCAAGATCAAGGGATGCAGGGATCAGACGGTCAGGGAACATCAATCTCAGTATTGCCAGTATTTTCAGTTCGGAAACATTAGATCCCTGGACAGTATCCTCTAGAGGAGTTCCTTCCTGCGGAACAAAGGTCATAACTCGAACCATATCAGGAGAGGTCTCTTCCATACCTCGCAGTGATAGAATAGTTGACTCTACATCATCCCCGACTCCTGTAAGTATCCCGTCTTCAACCCGGTAACCAATACTTTTAGCATATTTCCTTGAATTGACCCGATCATCAAAGGATTGCCCAACCCTCAGTTTCCCATACAGGTTCCGGTCATACGTCTCCTGGTATAATGCAAGGAAGTTCGCACCATTGTCGTTTAATTCTTTCAGTACCCCATCATCCATGACTCCGGGAGAAATCATAATTGGAAGATCAATTTCGCTTTTCACAGTTTTCACAAGATCAATGAACCTGTCGGGTCTGCCATGGAAGTAAGGATCTTCCCCCATGGTCAGATCCACCATGTGGATGTTCTCATCTTTCAAAGCCCTGCAAATATCACGTACTTCCTGGATGCCAAGACGGTATCTCTCGATATCGTTCGATTCCCTGTAATAGCAAAATGCACAACTGTTTTTACAGTATGTTGAAAAATAAACAAAACTGTAGAGAAATACCTTGTTACCGAATAAATGATCTCTAACCTTTCGTGAAACATAAAATAATTTTTCAAGCTCTTTTTTTTCATTGATAGAAATCAGTTCTCTCAGATCATCATCTGAGAACTTCGATCCGTTCAATATTCCTTCTGCAAAATTGTCCAGATCATTCTGTGTCATATCGTTTAACAAAAATATCACCTCAGAGGCTGGTGCTGATCCCGTTATAATATGACTCGGACCTTCCAGCGCGGTTTATGTTCTTTAGATTGTATTTTGCCTTCAACAACCTCTCAAGTCCAAAACCTGCCCCAATCCATGGTTTATCGATACCCCAATCCATATCCATAGGAACAGGGCCGACAACAGCCGATGAAAGTTCCATGTTCTTATGCATGACATCGATCGTATCTCCGTAGACCATGCAACTATCGGAAACAAGTTCATATTCGATATCCAGTGACCCAAGGAAATCCTGTATCAGGTATTCAAGGTCCTTCTTTGTGCATTTAGACCCCATCTGGCAGAAATTGAGCATGGTGAACTCTTCGAGATGACTGCTGCCGTCGGATTCTTTTCTGTAGCAGGGTCCAATCTCAAATAACCTGACAGGATCGGGAAGTACGTTGTCGAATTTACGAAGATAGTTATATAGACCTGGAGCCAGCATCGGGCGCAAGCACATATTATCACCGACCCTGAAAATCTGTTCTGAAAGTTTTTTATCTTCACTAACTCCCATCCTTTCCATATATTCAAATGGGATCAGTATCGGGGATTTTATCTCAAGGAATCCCATATCCACAAAAAAACCGGTGATAGTTCTTTCAAGTTTACCAAGCATATCCTCCCTGCTATCCTCATACATCGACACGAGGTCTTTTTTTCTCTGAATCTGTAAGGTGGATTCAAGTTCTTTAAAAGAGCGTTTTTCTTTTGAGAACGAGATCATTTCATCAGGTCCAAGAAGGGATAATATCCTATTCTTCTGGATCTGTGTGAATTCTGTCTTTTTGGGTTTGACCTGTTGTTTCGGCTTGTGATTGGTCGCTTGTGAGATATTTGGTTTTGTCACTTTTTGTTGCGGTACGGACATGGCTGCAGTGCTACTTGTCTTTTTAGCCCCATGTGCATCTTGAAGTTGAGGGGAACTGACAGGATTTACAGGATTTACAGGATTTATCGGGTTTGCATATCCCAAACTTGGAACTGGATCTTGAATGTTTTTGATCGGAGCATTGAATTGTGCTGAAGGAATGGTTTTTACAGTTACCTTTACCTCGTTCTTGTTTGAGACCTTTGCAGAAAATTCTTTTATTTTTTCATCAGGAACGCGGCAGCTTTTGCAGGGTTTGAGGAATTTACGGTTGCGAAGGGATCTTGCAGACCGGCTGGATCTGGAGTTACGTGCCTTGATCGTCTCCCCGCAATCCATTGTTATTCGTAGATATTTCTGGGATGTTTCGCAGTTTTTTACTGTATGGAGGTGTCCACTCCTTGACACCCATAAACCGGTTTTTGATATAAGTGAGTCCAGTGATTTTTTTTCCATGGTATTAGCTCATCTAATTGATATATTTTACTGGCAATCCCCTATAATCCGAGAAAATCAAACCTATAGTTGCTTTTTTTACTTTGATTGAATAGCATTTCCTTTCCTTCCTTTATGTTGTTGAATTTGGGGGTTCCGCTGGTCACTTTAATCTCGATAACATGATCGTATCGTTAAATATATATATTCATTAAAGTTTGAATTTTCTCAATCATTTGTCCCCACATCCTTTTGGTCATCGATATATATATATATTACCCACATAAACCAAAGTTTATATTACAAGCAGGTTGAAAACTTTACAGAGAGTGTGCAAAATCATCTTAAAAAATCCAAAATTCTAATTTAACAATGCATCATAGTTCATATATCAAAACAGCCAATTTGTCTTCAAATCGATATCGCACAAAATTAATGCCGACTGACTGCGTTACTGAAAAATATTATTTGGGTGCAATTATACATAATTCAGACATCATCTTTAAATTAATAAATCTAAGATCATGTCCTGTATGAATATAATGTATGGATAGATAGTAATATTAAAATATTTGAGACGGTTTTTTTGCAAAAATATATATACAAGTACATAACCAATATAATATAGCACTTAACAGACACTTGCAAATTTATAAATGAATTGTTAATCAAGATTTTCGGATTTCATCAATATCATTTTGTTTTAAAATAAAGGTGATAAAATGACAGATATAACAGTAAATTCAACAATTTGTGGCTTCGTTCATGAGATGCAGGGGAAACTTAATGGAAAAGAAGTTACCATTGACATAGATACGCCCTGTGAAAAGGTTAAATGTATCTCACATCTGGAAGTTCCAATGATGGAAGTTTTTGACATCAAAGACAATTATGTAATGGACAAAGCTAAAAAAGCGAAAATATGTTCCACTTGTCTGGTGCCCTGTGCGGCACTCCATGCATGTAAAATAGAATCTGAATTCATATCAAAGTCCCTTGTTGAGAAATCAGGACCTTTGAGTATAGAATTTAAATAATATATTGAGAAGTGATCTTTTGTCGGATATAACACTAAAAGAACGCTTCATGCGATCTCTTAAAGGAAAAAAAGTGGACAAGATCCCCGTCTGTTCAGTCACCCAGACGGGAACCGTTGAACTCATGGAAATTTCAGGGGCAAAGTGGCCACAAGCACACTATGATCCTGAAAAAATGGCATCATTGGCCATCGCAGGTCATGAAGTTGCAGGTTTAGAAGCAATCCGATATCCTTTTGATTGTACTGCCATCGCACAGACACTTGGTTGCAAAATTATGGAAGGGTCTATTGATACCCAGCCATCGATAGTAGATTGGGCATGCAAGAGCAAGGATGACGTTAAAGAGATAAGCATCCCTGATAATTTACTTGGATCTGAAAGGATCTCAACTATATTGGATGCCACAGATATTGTAAAAGAGAGAGTGGGTGAGGATGTCCCGATAATTACAGGAATGATCGGACCTGCCGCAATCGCTTTTGCCCTTGCCGGTGAAAACTACCTCAAATGGATGATAACAGATCCCGATGTTGTGAAAGACCTTTTGGAAATAGGAACTGAAGTGTGTATTGAATACTCAAATGCACTTTTTGAACGGGGTGCTGATGCTGTTTGCATTCCTGACTCAGAAGGCGGCCCTGACATGATCCCGCCACCACTTTTTGAATCATTGATACTTCCACAGCACAGGAAACTCACCGGTAAAACCAAAGGAATGATGATATTACACATGTGCGGAGATGCGACCGATATCCTTGAACCAATGGCAACATCAGGATTTGATGGCATAAGCATTGAAGAAAAAGTAAACGCAAGATATGCCAAACAAGTCATCGAAAAAAGTGCCTGTCTGATCGGCAATATATCACCCGTAGCAGCGCTTCTTGCAAAATCCCCGGAGAATGTAAAACAAGAAGCAAAAATGTGCATCGAAGATGGAGTGGACATACTTGCACCGGGTTGCGGAATTGCCCCACATACCCCATTAATGAATATTAGGGCATTCGTTGAGGCGAGGGATGAATATTATCTGGAAAAAAAGATATTGTGACCCCCTCCTTCAATGAAGTGTGACAACCGTCTAAAATGGATACAGTTTTGTATTTGTATGGCTGTGGTAAGATTGCTGTTTAACCAAAAACACTGTTTAGGCAGAATTACTGCTTAAATGAGATTGCGGATCTGAAAAACAGAACCAATACAACCGCCGTAGGCGGCGCATTCCCACACTAC
>JAMJFV010000044.1:1134-14107 GCA_023544495.1 ANME-2 cluster archaeon | reverse complement strand
GCCAGCATTGTCTTACCCGTCCCGGGCGGGCCAAAGAGCAGAATACCCTTTGGCGGTTTGGTCTTGATAGCTTCGAACGCTTCCGGATATTTCAGCGGCCATTCAACTGCCTCGATCAATCCTTTCTTGACGTCGTCCTGTCCGCCGATATCATCCCATTTTACCTGGGGCACCTCAAAGAATACTTCTCTCAGTGCCGAAGGTTCAATGTTCTTCAATGCATCTTCAAAGTCAACAGTAGTTACTACCAGGTTGTCCAGCACTTCATCGGGAATTTCCTCATCGATGTTTATTTCGGGGAGGAACTTGCGCAGTGCATGCATGGCGGCTTCCTTACACAGTGAAGACAGGTCAGCGCCCACAAATCCGTGGGTACGGTCTGCTATCATCTTTAATTTGCCATCATCCTGCCCCTCACCTCTGAGTTGGGCTGTTAGCGGCATACCACGTGTGTGCACCTGGAGGATCTCCAGCCTGCCATTCACATCCGGGATACCTATCTCGATCTCACGGTCGAACCTGCCACCCCGGCGCAGTGCCTCATCAATGGAATTTGGCCTGTTCGTAGCTGCGATCACGATGACCTCGCCCCTGGTTTTCAGTCCGTCCATCAGGCTGAGCAGCTGGGCAACTACCCTGCGCTCTACTTCGCCGGTAACCTCGCCCCGCTTGGGGGCAATACTATCGAGCTCATCAATAAATATGATAGTGGGAGCATTCTTTTCAGCCTCATCAAATATGTCCCTGAGATGCTTTTCACTTTCACCGTAGTATTTGGACACGATCTCCGGTCCGCTGATGGATACGAAATTTGCATCGGTCTCGTTAGCTACAGCCTTGGCTATCAGGGTCTTGCCTGTGCCCGGGGGCCCGTGAAGCAGTACGCCCTTTGGCGGGTCAATTCCCAGTTTCTGGAACAGTTCCGGATGGCGCAACGGAAGTTCTATCATCTCCCTGACAAGTTCGATCTCGCGTTTCAAACCTCCGATATCTTCATATGTGGTGTGTAGTGCACCAATAAGCTCGCTCTGGTTGACAACTTCTTCCTTGAGGTGAATGCTCGTGGTCTTACCCACGAACACCGGACCAGTTGGCTGGGTGGTCATAACAACAAAGTTCAGCGGATTGCTGACCGTCTCTATCCTTATCTGCTGTCCTTTCTTGATAGGGCGGCCTTCCAGCAACCTGTGAATGTACTGTGCTCCTCCCACCATCCTGACAGCCTGAGTGGGTGCAAGGGTGACCCTCTTTGCTTCCTTAGCTTCAGCTTTTTTGATCAATACCTTATCATCCAGGCTTACCCTGGCGTTATTCCGAATATTACCGTCGATCCTCAGCACCTCCTTACCCCTATCCTCGGGGTAAGCAGGCCATACAATAGCATAGGTGGTGTCCTTACCATTGATCTCTATGTAGTCGCCGCTTACCAGATCGAGCTCTTCCATCTTTTCACGCTCGATACGGGCGATATCCCGTCCAACATCCCTATGATGGGATTCTGCGACCCTGAGAGTTAATTCTTTGGCCATTGTTACTATCTCCTTTGTTTTTGTAATTGTAAATAATTTTTAGTGATATATCTATTATCTATATTATCCCTATTATTTGTTCTGCTCATCCGTCTATCAGTGTTAACAATTGTCTATTGTTGATGTGCCGTTCATGCAATACGCCACGCTCGATCAATGACTGGATATGCGGTTCAATGAAGTATTCAGGAAGTCCCATATTCATGGACAGGGAGCGCCTGTTCTGTGGTTCCTTTATTAACGTCATCAATATATCGGCTTCCATATAGTTTTGTGCCACTTCATGGAGCCAGTCAATGCATTGTGCCATGACATCTGTCATCTTGCCTTCGATGTTCCGCTGCTGCTCTGCCAATCCCCGCCGCCTCGATTCCAGTTCCAGGAGTTTACGGTTCAGTTCTTTTAGCGCATCTGCGGCCTTTGCATCACCTGCCCGGACAGGGAATGGTTCCTCTATTCCATCCTCTGTCGGATGCTGATGGACCGTACTTGTTTCTACTGTATAGGAGTAAGGAGACACAAACACTTCCAGTTTCAGATTTTTTGTTATCTGGTAGTATTTCCGCCTCCTTTCGTTAGTGTCTGCACGGATCATGCCGATCTGCTCAAGCATATCCAGATGTCCCAGGACCGCTTTGGCCCCAAGCCCGATGCGTTCGGTTATCTCGCCGACATAGCAGGGCCTGGAGGAAAGCAGCTGGAGGATCTTCCTGCGGTTCTTGTTTCCCAGTATGTCTAGCAGTTGAGTCGATTCCATAGACCTGTTCTTCCTGATTATCATTTGGTGTTAACACAATGTTAATAACACACGGTTAGTATCCCTATGTTACTAACCTATAGTCAGTGTATTTAGTATATATACTTTGTGCAAGCATTGCAAGCATTCATTGAATAATTCGGTTTTACGTAGTCATTCCAGCGTTTCCTTCAGGAAAAACGAAATAAAAGTCGCGCACAGGGTAAGCATGCCAAGTATGAAAAAACTTGTCCTGGCATTGGCGAGTTCAAGGATAAGGCCCGCTACCAGGGGTCCGGTTGCAGCTCCCAGCCACCGTATCATATTAAAGGCACCGATCGCAGTACCCAGGGCACGTACATCTTTTTTCATTACCTGGTCTGCCAGGATGGCAGTGGACAGGGTGACGACAGGCCCCAGGCACAGTCCAACGAAACCGAAATTTATGGCGATCGCCAGTGGAGCAAGGGTTACCTGCGACAGGAGCAGCAGCGCTCCGCCACCTAGTAATATCATCATGATAAGCGGGGGCTTTCTTCCTACCCGGTCACTGAGAAAACCGGTGAGAAATGCGCCAAAGCTGCTGGTTATGGCATAGGGAATGAATATGAATCCCATCTGGACAGGAGTAACGGTACCGGTGGCAAAGAACGGGAGCACGTAGGATGCCCCTATGACCGATATACCGCACAGCATACTGACAAAACCTGCTATCAACAGGGTCCGGTCCCTGAACATCAACAATGTGGCCACCAGAATCTTCCTTACACCGAAATCGCTGTGTCTGGTACGGGGACTGGTCTCGGTCAGCCAGAGAAAAGTGCCCGAAGCCAGCAGGAATGATGCTCCTGCCATGGACAAAAATACGGTCCTCCATCCGAACAACCCGCCAACCACCCCACCTACTATGTAGCCGCCAACGGTGCCCAGGCCCACTGCCATACTGATGATGCCAAGTCCTTTTCCCCTTTCCCTGATGGGATAGATGTCGTTCACTATGGTATAGGCGGTGGGAAAGAACATGGCAACACCCAGGCCGGATATGGAACGGGCTACGAGTAATTGCAGTCCTGAGACGGCAGTGCCGAAGATGACCAGACCGAAGCTGAACACCAGAATGCCTGCTGTGACAAAAAGGCGGCGGCCGTACCTGTCTGAGAGAACGCCGATAGGGATCTGTGGGATTGCCATGAAAACCATGAATGAGCCCATTATTATCCCCATCAGGGGTTTACTCACGCCCAGTTCGCCTGAAACTTCGGGCAGCATGGGGATAAGGGACAGTACGGCCATAAAAACAATACACATCCCTGCGGTCAGGATTGACATGATCCTGGTGCGATTGATCCCGGCACTATCCTTTACGATACTGGGCATAGGGGATAGAGAGTTGATGAGGATAATGAACTTTTCCAAGGGTGAAATGAAATACGGGCAGGTTTCTCGGTATCCTTAAATACTTTTTTATCGTTACTACCCATTCGAGGTGTAATTATATTGTTCTTGATCGGAGAAGCGCTTATCGGCGAGGAACCAGAACTCGCACATGTTGACATTATCATAGGAGATAAAAACGGGCCTGCAGGACAGGCTTTTGCTACAGGGTTCACACAGTTGTCTGCAGGACACACACCACTGCTTTCGGTTATACGGCCAAATCTTCTGGCAAAACCGGCAACGCTCATTGTACCAAAAGTAAGCGTACATAATATGGAGGACGCAGCCAAGATATTCGGGCCGGCCCAGACCGCTGTTGCACGAGCAGTTGCCGATGCCATGGATGAAGGTATCATACCAATAGAACAGGCTGAGGACCTGGTCGTTATTGCCAGTGTGTTCATCCACCCGCAGGCTGAGGATTACAGTAAGATATACCGGTACAACTATGGTGCCACTAAACTGGCAGTGCAAAGGGCCATGGAAGGCTTCCCTGATGTTGCTACCGTTATTCATGAGAAGGACAGGACCATGCACCCGATCATGGGATTCAAAGTTACCAGGTTATGGGACCCGCCATACCTGCAGGTCGCCATCGATATCCCGGATATCGAATTTGTAAAGAAGGTCCTGAAGCAGTTACCCCAGAGCGACCACCTGATAATAGAGGCAGGCACGCCTCTTATCAAGCGCTACGGCCTGAATGTGGTATCCGAGATACGTGGGGCGCGGCCCAATGCGTTCATTGTGGCCGACCTGAAGACCCTGGATACCGGTAACCTGGAGGCCAGGATGGTGGCTGACGCTACTGCTGATGCTATTGTAATTTCAGGACTGGCACCGCTCTCTACTATTGAGAAAGCCATCAAGGAAGCAAAGAAGACCTGAGCGTGAAGCCGGATATCATTGAACTGCACAGGGCCATTGATGCCGAGGACAGCGCATACGCATGGGGCAGTATCCCTGATATGAAGAAGATCCATCCAAAGTTGCTGGTTGCTGTTGCAGGTGGCATAGGTAAGCTGGAACAGGGTTCAGCGAAAGTGAGCGATGCCACAGCTGCCGGGGCTGATATCATAGTAGTGGGCAGGGCCATTACCAAGGCCAAGGACGTGCGCCAGGCTGCTGAGATATTCCTGGAAGACATGCAAAAGGCTGAGATCGACCAGTACAGGGTCATGACCGATTTCTGAGAGTATGAAAATCTGGCGGCCGGGACCTCCGGCTGCTTGATATCATGTCTTAATTTTTAATACATCACTGAACCAGTCACTCACGTATCTCGAGGTCGCCCCGATAATTGAGGTCATAGCGCACATTGAATAATGAAGGCCAGTGAGGGGCCGCTGAATTTTATGGATTCTATGGCAAATCCAAGCGTTGTGGGAAACTCATGTATAGAGATATCACCAGGGTCGCCGCTGTTAAGAGGTACGACCTACTCCTGTACCCACATACCATTGTCATAATTGCCACTCACTGCTCCATCCTCTGACTCCATGACTCCTTCATCATTGTGGGCATCGTAAAAACCGGATGGCCCGTTTACAGGTGCACCATTGTACTGTTCATCGACCGGGCCGACATAGGTCATGGTCCTGGGAATTCCCGTCCTGTTCAAAAGATATGTGGACGGGTTCGGTCCATTCAGGTTCCCCTTCCCACATGAGAAGGATGTACAGCATGACAGTATGATCACTACCGAACCATCAGGAGCAACATAGTTCCCCTTCCCACATAAGAAGGATGTACAGCATGACACCGTCATGTTTGGCAGCAATGGTACATTGTGTATCCCCTGATGTAAAATTGACTGGCTGTGCTTCATCCCACCGGTCCTCTGGTGTCCGTCTACTATGGGGTGGTTGATATGATGCTGTGAAAACGGGGTGCTAAGATGCGATGTCCGGTTATTACTGGTCGTAAGTGTTGAAGGTGTTGTAATCACTACCAAATAGTACATTGTTGGTGAATGTACTGCCGGATAAGATGGGAAATCGAGGGGCTAAGTATTATTAAACAGGCCATGGACTTAATCCGGGGTATGTGACTTTTTTAACATACGCTCATATTGTAGGACCTGTTCCTTAAGTCCTCTTCAAAAAAATCGTCCGAATCCCGTAGTTTGCCCCACCTCAGCAGTTTGCGCCGGGTATACCTTGCATAGATCCGGGCTGTCCTTTTGGCGAACCAAAGGGGATATGTCCTGCGGATAGTGTTGTATTTCATCCATTCAATGTCGTAGAACCTTGATGCCATTCTCCAGATCTCCAACTGCAGCTGGCGGGAGTCCATGTGCCTGGTCCTGATGTTTGCTGTCAGACCGTCATACCTGGTGAAGTCGTCCGGGTTGGTCACAAGCCCCAGGTCAAGCATTTCCTGCCTGAGCCGGGTCCCGGGGTACGGCGTGGTGACATTGAAGATGGGTATGTCTACTTTCATGTCCTTTACTGCCCTGAAATTGCTCCACAGGTCTTCTTTAGTGTCGTCCGGTGTCCCCAGAACCAGTCCCCCTGACACAATGATGTGGTTATCCCTCAAGCTGTCCACCGCAATTTCGGCTTCATCCCCTCGGCTGCGCTTGTCAAAGAAATCCATGTTCCTGCCAATGGTATTCTCTATACCCAGGAATACGAATTTAAATCCCGCATCTGCCATTTTCCGGGCCATTCCGGGGACTTGGGCTATCCCGCGGGTGCTGGCCTGGGTGTGGTAGTGGATATGGTCCAGACCGTGTTCAATAATAGCATCGCATAGGGCCATAAGCCGCTTTGGCTCCTGGGTGATGTTGTCGTCCACGAACAGCACGGACCTGGCTCCATGGGATACGGCACGGCTGATATCCTCAATTACCCTGGGGAGTGCGAATGTCCGGTAAGTCCTGCCGTACATACAGTTAATACTACAAAACTTGCAGCCGTGCAGGCAGCCGCGGCTGGTCTCCACAACATCGACGGCCTTGCCGAATATGTTGAACCTTTTATTTATCAGACGGGCATTCCTATCGGGAAGACGCAGACGCGTGACGTCAAGGATGGGGCGCGGAGGGTTGTGGATAAAACAAGTGCCGTTGTGATGGGAGAGTCCCCTGATATGATCGAATTTTCCCTCAGGCAGGGCCCTGACCAGTTCCCTGAACGTAGCTTCACCTTCGCCGCGGATGATGAAGTTGATATACTGTGAATCAGGGCTGTCTGCTATCTCACGGTACGTGAGAGTGGGATGGTAGCCCCCCATGACCGTGGGTATACCGTGCTGCCTGACCCTTTTTGCCATCTCCAGTGCGTCACTGTACTGGAAGCTCATGCAGCTTAGTCCAACCAGGTCGGGCTGGTATTTCTTGATAGAGCGCTCAAGGTAAGCCAGATGGTCCTTTTTCTTGAGACCGTGCACGTCCGCCACATGCACAGAACAGATGTCGTTGATGCAACCTGCTATAGACGCTATCCCCAAATTGGGGACCCGAGCTATGAGATCAAAGTCCGGCTGTACGGTAGGTGAAGAGAACAGCAGTATCTCCACTGTTATAACCTCCTGCTGTAAGGTCCGCGAGAGCAGTTCTCTCCTGTTGGTACCAGATGAAGGTTATTATCATGGTGCCATACAAAATTTTCAGTTACCCTGCAGATCCAGGGGATTATCTCTGAATCGCCCCAGGTCTCTGGTCCATAGGGCCATGCACCCGGCAGCCATACACCGGTGGCTACGCCAGCCTCCTCCCCGATAACGGCAAAGCCCAGGGGTTCCCTGAAGCTGCCTGAGGTGGGCATGTCCTGGAAGAAGCGGTGGATGTGGGTGATAATGCTACCGGCAGTGGCGAGGTGGTTTTTCAGGAATATTTTTGCGGGAGACATTATTGGTATGTATTGTTACAGGTGGTTGAAAGGGTTATGGCATTTAACGATGTAGGAGCTAAATTATAGGTGAATGTACTGCCGGACAAGATGGGAAATCGAGGGCCAGGGTGCTGAAACCATCAGTATGATTTATTTTTAAGTGTCGAATGGGGGGACAAATCATGTGTCACTACTAAAACGAGACAAAATAAGTATCGTACAATTCTAAAAATACACTAACAGATCCCCACATCCCCCTCAATTAATATAACACACACTCCCCCTGTCAAATCCTTCCACCAGTTCCATCCTGAGATCCTTAGGCTGCCAGGCAAGGTCGGGATAAGCCAGGTTCGGAATGAATCGTGTAGGGTCCTGTGCCAGCTGCGTCGCCAGATGCGATTCCCCCATCACCGCTCGTGAGATATCGTATACCATCTGCCTCACCAGCTGCTCATCCAGGTATCCCAGTGAGTGAATATACTCGTGCATCAGCACATGAAAGGCAAACGGCTTGAATAGTTCAGGTCGTGTCTCCTTTATCCTCTCAAGGGGGATCTTGTTCATCACAATGAAATTGGAACCCACAGTAAAGAATGCCCCCACAAAACCCTGGGGACTGTTACCCAGGTCTGCCAGACCCAGCATAAGCCCGGCGCGGCTCTTCATCCTGCTGTTCCATACAGCTTCCTTCACGATCTCAAATATGTCGGCCAGGGTGCACGCACCATCGAGGCGGGCAGGGAAATCTGGCTTTTTTCCGGTCTTGTTTGTTATCATAATTAACCTTTGATATATAATTCGTATCACTACGAACATTATATATGTTGAAAGTTCAAAGGTAAATAATTATTGGTCATATCAGAGATATAAATCGGGGTTGGATCAAGGTCTCAACTTCCTGATGCGAATACGCATTTTAGAGATCAGCTTATGATGGCTTGAAAATATTGAAATGTCTTTCATTCAATACAATGGAAGCTGATCATTTTGCCAGATACGGACGGAGCTAATTACGCTTGTCCGTCCAATTCGTCCTGAACATCCGATTTCCCGCACTCAAGTAACATCAGCAGGTTCATCCGGTTGTCTGGGTTCGCTCTTCTCCCCTGTTTCACCCTTCTCTTCAGCCCGCAGGTTCCTTGAGACTTTCTCAAGTTCATCGGCAATAGCATTCCTGGTGGCCCTGGCTTTTTTCGTGATATCCTTCTGGAATTCGGCAGTTTTGTCAGGCGATGCTTTTTGTGCCACTTCAGTGCTAACCCCATAGGCAAGGGCACTCAGTGAGATAAGCATATCCCCAAAACCCTTTGCGGCGTCCCTTACATTCTGCTCCAATGACTGCGAGGAACCTTTCGTTTCAATATTCTTTATCGTCTTTTTAATATCTTCAAATTTCTTATCTGCAAATGCTTCCCACTCTTTTGTGTCCTGAGGTTCTTGCTCCGACATATTTATCACCAATTAAGTATTGTCCCCCCACAGATATTAATATTGCTAAAGGTGGCCGGTATTGAAGATAAATCCCAGGTGTGTACATTGTCTCCTCTCACGGGTCCATTACCAGGCCCTGCTGTTGACCGATGATATTGACACGGTAAATGCTGCAGTAACGGCCGGCCTGGATGCATTGCACCGTACCTACCGGCCGGGAGAGGCGGCTGCCAGGATATCCACGGCAGTCCACCGCAGCGCTTACCATGCAATGGGTGACCGGGACCCGTACCTGGAAAAGAAGGTGTTGAGCAGGGAACTTGCACAGGAGATAATGCCCCTGGCACGGTCGCTTGTGGGTGAGGGAATATCTGTTGAAGGTTTCCGCCGTGCTGTTGTGGCCGCCACTATAGGCAATACCCTTGATTTCGGAGTGGATGGATTCGATGTGAACGAGCAGGACTTTAAAGCCGAGTTCAGGCGGCTGTTCGACCGGGGTCTTGATGTAGATGATACTGACAGGTTGTTACCGCTGCTGGATGATGTGGTATATATTGCAGATAACAGCGGGGAGGTGCTGCTGGATACCCTTGTCATTGAACAGATAAAGGGCATGGGCGGCAGGGTGACCCTCGTCGTGCGCGGTGCTCCCATGCTGAATGATGCCACAATGGAAGATGTGGAGATACACAGTATCGGGGCACAGGTTGACAGGGTGCTCACTACCGGGTCTAACGCCATCGGAGTCTGCCTGGACGAAGCTCCGGCTGAACTGGTCGAGGCCTTTGAAAAGACATCCCTTATTGTCAGCAAGGGCATGGCAAATTATGAAACCATGTCTGAATATGGGTACAGGCCCATTGCCTATTTGCTGCGGACCAAATGCCAGTCAGTGGCAGATGATATGGGGCTGGATACTGACATTCTGGTGGCAAGGCTTGTTGTATGAGACATATACTATAACAATATTTTTCTATGATGAATGAGAAGTATACCCTCTAGCATGACAACAGTCAACTATGTTATCGATAATGGCCTGGTAAATAGATTGACCACACAGCGTAAATGGCTCGATTCCTATATACCCTCGGTGGTGGGGCGTATAAGGGAAAAGGGAATACAGGTTGTGTTTGACATGGATTCGGATTTTGATGTTATGCACATCCATATTCCCATGACACTTGCCTACCGACTGTCAATGAGTAACAATAATGGCAACCACAGACCTTCCATTTTTCACGGTCACATGACCGAAGATACATTTTTTGTGGGCACTAAGGTCAAATATTTCATCAGGCGGTGGTTCAAGAACATTGCCCAGAGATCAGATGTCATCCTGTGCCCGTCGGTTTCGGCAGCAGAATATTATCGCAACATACTTCCTTATGCGGATATCAGGCAGCTGAATTACGGTATAGACCTTAGCAGATATGCGTATTCATACCAGGACAGGCTTTCGTTCAGGCAGCGATACGGCATTGAAGAGGAAATGACGGTAATATCCTGCGTAGGCGGCGTACTACAGCGAAAAGGTATAGACGATTTCTGTGAGATCGCATCCCGTTTTCCCGATATGCTCTTCATGTGGGTGGGCGGTAGTTTCTATAAAAATAAGGGTATGAACAGTTTATACGGTATGATATCCGGGGAGCACAGCACGGATGTTGCAAAGGTGCCCGGGAATGTTTTATTTACCGATTATACACTTGATGTACCCGCAGCCCTCTCAGCAAGTGACATATTCTTTTTCCCGTCCAGACACGAGACCCAGGGGCTTGCGCTTGTTGAAGCCGCAGCCAATTCGCGCCCGATAGTCACCAGGGACCTGCCTGTGTTCAGGGAGTGGCTGACCCACGGCAAGGACTGTCTGGTGGGAACGAATGTGGATGAGTTTGCAGCACAAATCGAATTACTGGTCAATGATCAGGGACTGGCAGGGAGAATTGGCAGCGAAGCATGTCAGTCAGCCAGAAAGTATCATGACATCGACAGGGCTTCCGCATCACTGGCCGAAATTTACCGGGAACTCGCACACTGAGTCTTACCAAATGAGATATTGTTATTTGCTCTTGATAGTATAAGGTGGTTACAATGTCCGTTATTAACTATATTACTGACGAGAACACCGTTAGCAGGCTGACACATAACAAGGCCTGGCTTGGAACCTATATACCCGAAGTGACAGCGAGGCTGGAAAAAAAAGGATTGGTTATCGTTTTTGATAGTGAGGAACATTTTGACCTGATGCATATACACATGCCGTTATACCGGGCCTACCGATTGATAAATGATAGTAAACGGGAAAACTTTCCCATCATTTACCACGGGAACGCCACAGAAGATACGTTCACTGTGGGCAGAAGCACTAAACATCTGTTAAGGAAATGGTTCAAAAAGATAGCGGGTCATTCTAACCTCATAATCTGTCCTTCCCGGTCGGCAGAAGAATATTACCGGGAACTCCTACCTGACCATGCTACCATGCAGTTGAACTACGGGATAAACCTGGACAAGTATGTTTATTCAAACGAAACGCGGGCAGCTTTCCGGAAACAGTATGGTATCGGGGAAGATGAGATGGTGGTTACATGCGTGGGTGGTCTGTCGGTGCGAAAGGGGATAAAGGAATTCATCAACATTTCACGAAGTCACCCCGAGTTTCGATTCATGTGGGTGGGCGGGGAATATACCCAGCATCCCGGTATTGACCTCTTTTACAGTATGTTTGCAAGGGAGGGGGGTGTCAGGGCCGAAGATGTACCTGACCATATCCTGCTGACAGGATATACCCATGACGTGCCCGGGGCATTGTCTGCCACTGACATATTTTTCTTTCCCTCCAGACAGGAGACTCAGGGTCTTGCACTGGTAGAGGCAGCTGCATGTGGTCTTCCTATTGTCACCCGGGATCTGCCTGTGTTCCGGGAATGGCTCAGCCCGGGCCAGGACTGTTTTATGGGGTCGACCGAGCAGGAGTTTGAGATGAAGATAATGCAACTTGCCAGTGATACTGCTTTGAGGACGCAGCTTGGCACAGAGGCCCGGAAATCTGCCGAAGCACATCATGATATTGAAAAGACAGCATCAAGACTGGGTGAGATTTACAGGGAATTGTTGTCGCAGTAGAATACTTTCACTCCGCTTACCCCAGGTTTATATTGACAGGAATTGTCATAACTGTTAACTGTGCACCAAGATACACAATAACTGTGCACCAGGAGAAATGAGAGATGGATGACAAGATAACAATGATCGAGGAACTGCCCGGAGTGGGGCCGGCCACGGCAGAAAAGTTGAGAGATGCTGGATTTACTACCATAGAAGCCATAGCAGTGGCGTCGCCTGCAGACCTTGCAGTCAATGCTGAAGTGGGAGAGGCAACCGCATCCAAGATAATCATTGCTGCAAGGAGCGCGGCAGATGTGGGCGGGTTCGAGACCGGCGACATGGTACTGAACCGCCGTAAACTGGTAGGTAAACTTACCACCGGTTGTGCAGGGTTTGATGAACTTCTCGGCAAAGGGATCGAGACCCAGGCAATCACTGAATTTTACGGGGAGTTCGGGTGCGGTAAGACTCAGATAACCCATCAGCTTGCCGTTAATGTACAGCTTGCCGCCGAGCACGGAGGACTGGATGGTTCAGTGATCATGATAGATACTGAAAATACGTTTCGGCCCGAGAGGATCGCCCAGATGGTTGCGGGGACTTCAAACCGTACCGGTGAGGAATATGAGCCTGAAGAGTTTTTGAAGAACATCCATGTGGCACGGGCTTACAACTCTAATCACCAGATACTCCTGGCAGAATCGGCGACCCAGCTTGCACAGGAGTTGAAGGACAGCGGCAAACCCGTACGTCTGTTGATCGTGGACTCCCTGACCGCCCATTTCAGGGCCGAGTACGTAGGGCGGGGGACCCTGGCGGACCGGCAGCAAAAGCTGAACAAACACATGCATGAACTGTTGAGGTTCGGTGATCTGCACAATGCTGCAGTGGTA
>JAMJFV010000044.1:0-1124 GCA_023544495.1 ANME-2 cluster archaeon | reverse complement strand
AACCAGACGCCTTCTTCGGTGACCCCACCAAACCTATCGGCGGTCATATCGTGGGCCATACTGCCACGTTCAGGCTGTACCTGCGCAAATCAAAGGGTGAAAAGCGTATTGCAAGACTGGTAGATTCACCGTGTTTGCCTGAAGGCGAAGCAGTGTTCTCTGTGACCATGGAAGGACTGGCAGATTGAAGGCGCTCATAATTGATATTGACGGGACGCTTACCGATGAGAGCAGACGGCTTGACCTGGCCGCTGCTGACGCTATCAGGAAACTCGATATTCCGGTAATACTGGCCAGCGGCAATGTGCTTTGTTTTGTGAAATGTGCCACAAAGCTCATCGGCACCTCTGATATTATGATAGCTGAGAACGGCGGCGTTATATCTTCGGGTTTTGACGGTCCGGTTCGCATAAAAGGAGACCACACGCGGTGTGCAGGTGTTCTTGAGATGCTGCGCGGCCACTTCGAACTTGAGGAACTGGACGCTGCCGACCGGCTTTCAGACGTGGCATTGCGGCGCAATTTTGACATTGAGGCAGCGAGGCATATCATTGCAGATAACGGGATAACAAACGTGGAACTGGTTGACACCGGCTTTGCCGTACATATCAAATCCATGGATGTGAATAAAGGTACGGCATTGCTGGAAGTGGCAGCGTTGATAGGACTGGATGCAGGTGATATCGTGGCTATCGGGGATTCTGCCAATGATATTGAAATGCTGCAGGCAGCAGGTCTGGGTGTAGCTGTGGGAAATGCCAATCCTGCACTGAAAGATATAGCTGATATGGTCACATCAGGCAGATACGGTACCGGTGTGGTAGAAGCACTGAAATATGCAGACAAATCTTCCCTTTGGGAAGATTAACTAAAATAGATAATAAATTTATTTATGGAATGCTAAAATGTAGATAATACCAATTACATTAACGCTGAGATACTTCGCTCCCAACCTTAGTGCCTTCAACTTCCACGCGGCCTTTGGCCTTTGAAAGGTTCTTGTCCACAACAACGTAGTCCTTGATGGACCGAACTGAATCAAAAGGTACAAGTACGAACTCGTCCTGCACAAAATATTTCTCTTTGTCGAGTGCGATATCTGGTTTGATCACCAGGTCTATGAC